>JAESUD010000243.1 GCA_016763335.1 Emcibacteraceae bacterium
GGAGCTAATCGTAATGCCCTCAGGTGCCTTGTGGATCACATCATGCGAGAAACCAAGCGCCAGTTTGACGTCTTTACCTTGCATTTGTGCACGGTAACCAACGCCATTAAGTTCAAGGGTTTTTGAATACCCTGAAACAACGCCTTCAACCAAATTATTCACAAGTGTACGCTGCATTCCCCACATAGAACGGGCACGTTTACCATCACCACGCGGTGTAATGCTAACGGCACCATCTTCGAGTTTTGCATCGACTTCAGTTACGAAAGTCATATTAAGCGAACCTTTAGGACCTTTAACCGTAAGGATACGGTCATTAAGATTTGCTTCAACTCCAGCTGGGATTTGCACAGCTCTTTTACCAATACGAGACATATCAGGCTCCTAAAATACTGTACAGATGACTTCGCCACCAACGTTTTCAGCTCTCGCTTCAGCGTCGGAAAGTACACCTTTTGGGGTTGATACAATGGAAATACCAAGACCGTTACGCACACGTGGCAGATCGCCAACGGATGAATAAACACGACGACCAGGCTTTGAGATACGCTTAATCTCGCGAATCACTGGATCACCTTCATGATATTTCAGTTCAATACTTACTTCTGGTTTGCCATTTTCATTTTCTTCACTGACATAACCACGAATATAACCTTCACGCTCCAACACGTCGAGCACACGCTGACGTAGTTTTGAAGCAGGTGAATTTACAGCTTTTTTGTTAGCACGTTGTCCATTTCGGATACGTGTAATCATATCTGCTAGAGGATCACTCATAGACATAAATTCAGTCCTCCTACCAGCTCGATTTCACAACGCCAGGCAAATAACCATGAGAGGCTAAATGGCGTAGTGATACACGAGACATTTTAAATTTACGGTAATAACCGCGCGGGCGCCCAGTAACTTCACAGCGATTACGAACGCGACTTTTTGAACTGTCACGTGGTAATGTTGAAAGTTTTAAGCGTGCTTCAAACTGTTCATCAAATGAAAGGTTTGGATCTTTTGCTGCTGCTTTTAAGACAGCACGTTTTTCAGCATATTTTGCTACTAAACGTATACGTTTCAGATTTTTATTAACTGCACTTACTTTAGCCATTATCTATCTCCTGCCGTTTTAGAGGCGAACGGCATTTCGAAACCGGATAGAAGCGAATGTGCTTCTTTATTGTTTTTCGCTGTGGTGCAAATAACAATGTCCATTCCACGAATGTCATCAACATCATCATATTTGATCTCTGTGAACACCAGTTGCTCTGTAAGACCGAGAGCATAGTTTCCACGACCATCAAAGCTATTATCATTAACACCACGGAAGTCACGCACACGAGGTAAAGCAACTTGGATAAGACGGTCTAAAAATTCATACATTTTTGTACCGCGCAAAGTAACTTTACAGCCAAGTGGCATATCTTCACGGACCTTAAAGCCAGCGATTGATTTCTTAGCACGGGTAACAACAGGAGCCTGTCCAGCAATAAGGGTCATTTCCACAACCGCTTTTTTAACTTTTTTGCTATCGCTGACAGCGCCACCGACACCCATGTTAAGCACAATTTTATCAAGCTTAGGAATTTCCATTACATTGCTGTAATTAAATTCTTTTTGCAGGTTAGCGCGAATTTCTTTTTCATATACATCACGAAGACGAGGAACATAAGCCATTAGATTGCCTCCCCTGATGATTTAGAAATACGAATTTTTGTACCATCTTTTTCCATTTTAAAGCCTACTTTCGTAGCCTTTCTTGTTTTTGGATCTTTAAGAGCCAAATTTGAAATATGGATTGAAGCTTCCTTGGAAATAATTCCACCTTCATTTTCTTGCGTCTGTTTTGTATGACGCTTGACCATATTCACACCCTGAACAATAGCACGGCCTTTAGAGAGCATCATTTCTGTGATTTCTCCAGACTTGCCTTTGTCCTTACCGGTTAGAACAATAACATCATCACCTTTACGGATTTTGTACTTATCGTTAGACATTATAGTACCTCCGGAGCGAGTGAAATAATTTTCATATGGTTAGCTGCTCGTAACTCACGTACTACAGGGCCAAAGATACGTGTACCAATAGGCTCGTTTTGTTTATTAATCAAAACGGCTGCATTGCTATCAAAACGGATTGTTGTTCCGTCTACACGCTGTATATCTTTCCTAGTGCGTACGATTACTGCACGATGCACCTCTCCCTTTTTCACACGTCCACGAGGAATAGCTTCTTTGACACTGACAACGATTATGTCGCCAACACCAGCCACTTTCCTTTTGGAGCCACCAAGAACTTTGATACACTGCACACGGCGAGCACCAGAGTTATCAGCAACGTCAAGGTTGGTTTGCATTTGAATCATAAGTAATTCCTACTTAATTAAATTAATTTATCAAATCTGCTAATTACTTAGCGTCAGTGATAACAGTCCAAGATTTGTTTTTAGAGATGGGACGACATTCTTCAATACGAACAATATCACCAACTTTAAAACTATTATTTTCGTCATGCGCACGATACTTCTTCGAACGACGCACCACTTTTTTCACCATCGGGTGCATGAAGCGACGCTCAACCAAAACCGTAATGGTTTTGTCATTTGCATCACTAACTACTGCACCTTGTAGAATACGTTTAGGCATATCAAATAACCTTTATTCTTCTGACGCTGCGCTTACGCGCATTGCATTAATAACTGTCCGGTGGCGGGCAATTCCCCGACGAACCTGACGAACACGAGCCGTATTTTCAAGTTGGTTAGTTGCTTTTTGAAAACGCAGATTAAACTGCTCTTTCTTCAAATTGGCAAGTTCACCTTGTAACTCTTCAATTGACTGACTGTTAAGTTCAGATGCTTTACTCATCACGAACTCTCCTATTTTTCACCGAGACGCGTTACAAAGCGCGTCGCGATTGGTAATTTAGCTGCGGCACGCTCAAATGCTTCTTTAGCAAGATCAAGCGGAACCCCATCCATTTCAAACATAATACGACCTGGTTTTACACGGGCTGCCCAATATTCGACAGAACCTTTACCCTTACCCATACGAACCTCAAGAGGTTTTTTGGATACTGGAATATCTGGAAAAATTCTGATCCAGACTTTACCTTGACGTTTAATATGACGTGTCATTGCACGACGTGCCGCTTCAATCTGGCGCGCTGTGATTCTTTCCGGCTCAAGAGCTTTAAGTCCACATGAACCAAAAGTCAGTGTAGTACCGCCTTTTGCGTTTCCATGGATACGGCCCTTATGAGCGCGACGGAATTTTGTTCTTTTTGGCTGTAACATATCCCTTATCCTGCGTTTCTAAAGTTTCTTTGACCACGGCCCCCGCCGCCGCCGGATTTTTGCATTTCAGTAATGCGCTTATCACGACCCATTGGATCATGCTCCATAATTTCGCCTTTAAAGAGCCACACCTTAATACCGATCACACCATATGCAGTGTGAGCTTTACTTTCAGCATAATCAATATCGGAACGAAGTGTATGTAACGGAACGCGACCTTCACGGTACCATTCGGTACGCGCGATTTCTGCACCACCAAGACGACCGGCTGAATTGATACGAATACCAAGTGCGCCAAGACGCATGGCATTTTGCATCACACGTTTCATGGCACGACGAAAAGCAATACGACGCTCAAGCTGTTGTGCCACATTATCAGCAACCAATTGCGCATCAATCTCTGGTTTACGAATTTCAACAATGTTGAGACTCACATCACCAGCTGATGGTGCCATTTTGGCAATTTTCTGACGAAGCTTATCAATGTCAGCACCTTTTTTACCAATGATCACACCAGGGCGAGCTGAGTAAATTGTTACGCGCATCTTTTTAGACGGACGCTCAATTACAACACGGCTAACCGCTGCAGATTTCAAAGATGAAAGAAGTTCATCGCGAATTTTAAGATCTTCATGTAACATAGTGCCGTATTTTTCGCCTTCAGCGTACCAACGACTATCCCATGTACGGTTGATCCCTAAGCGGAACCCGATAGGATTAACTTTTTGACCCATTATTCGTCTCCCTCTTCTACTTCACGAACGATGATGCGCATATTACTAAACGGTTTTAGAATTTGTGCGCCGCGACCACGTGCTCGTGCACGGAAGCGTTTCATTACCATTGCTTTACCAACACTAGCTTCTGCAACAACAAGGCTATCAACATCAAGACCATGATTGTTCTCAGCGTTAGCAATCGCACTTTCAAGAAGCTTCTTAACATCATTGGAAATGCGTTTTTTAGAGAAAGTAAGATTGGCAAGAGCCTTTTCCACTTTCAAACCGCGTATAAGACCGGCCACCAAATTAAGTTTTTGGGGACTGATACGAGCCATGTGCAAGTCTGCATTTGCTTCGTTGTCGGCCAAGCGACGTGGTATTGATTTCTTACCCACTATCTCTTCCTCGCTTTTTTATCAGCACCGTGACCATAAAAGGTACGGGTCGGTGAAAACTCACCAAGTTTATGACCAACCATTTCATCCGTTACATAAACAGGGATGAATTTATGACCATTGTGTACATTAAATGTCTGACCGACAAACTGTGGCAGGATCGTAGAACGACGTGACCATGTTTTAATCGGCGACGATTTTCCTGATTCTGTCATTGCTGCAGATTTCTTTAGCAAATGCAGATCAACAAAAGGACCTTTCCAAACGGAACGTGACATATCTCTAGCTCCTACTTCTTACGTTCATGACGTGACCGAAGAATATAACGGTCTGTCGATTTATTACTACGGGTACGCTTACCTTTAGTAGGCTTACCCCAAGGCGATACTGGATGACGACCACCGGATGTCCGGCCTTCACCACCACCATGTGGATGATCCACCGGGTTCATAGCAACACCACGAACAGATGGACGCCTACCAAGCCAGCGACTACGGCCCGCTTTAGCAAGTTTTTGGTTTTGGTTGTCAGGATTTGATACAGCACCAATTGTTGCCATACAATTTGAGAGAACATAACGTTGCTCACCTGATGCAAGGCGAAGAAGCACATAGCCACGGTCACGACCGGTAACCTGTACATATCCACCAGCAGAGCGGGCAATTTGACCACCTTTACCAGGTTTCATTTCAACATTGTGAACAATCGAACCAACTGGAACACTATATAAAGGCATAGCATTACCAGGTTTAACATCAACCTTTTCACCAGCGATTATTTTATCGCCTTCACCAACACGTTGAGGGGCAAGAATATAATTCTTTTCACCATCAGTATATTCGATCAAAGCAATAAAAGCTGTACGGTTTGGATCATATTCCAAGCGTAGGATTGTTGCCTCCATATCCCATTTACGACGTTTAAAGTCGATAATACGGTATGAGCGTTTATGTCCACCACCACGGTGACGCATAGTAATGCGACCCTGATTGTTACGACCACCTTTGCTGTGCTTACCTTCGGTTAGCGCCTTAACAGGCTTACCTTTCCAAAGTTCGCTACGGTCAACTGTTACCAGTGAACGCAAACTTGGGGTAGTTGGATTATAAGTTTTTAAAGCCATTATTCTACACCCCTGTCGTTACATCGATGGAATGGCCTTCAGCCAATTTCACCATTGCTTTTTTACTATCAGAACGACGACCCATAACACCTTTAAAGCGCTTTGTTTTTCCGTTTTGACGTAATGTGTTTACCTTTTCAACTTTAACACTGAAAAGCGCTTCAACAGCGGCTTTAATTTCAGGTTTTGAAGCTGTCATCGGCACGTTAAATGTCACCACGTTTTGTTCAGTGAGAAAAGTAGATTTCTCTGTGATAACCGGGCCTAAGATAACGTCATAATGTTTGATATCGGTCATTTCAATCTCTCCATCAAACCTTCAATGGCAGCTTTAGTAAGCACAAGCTTCTCGCGGCGAAGAATGTCATAAACATTCGCACCCTGAGTTGGAAGCACATCAACATGCGGAATGTTGCTAATTGCCAATTTGAAGTTTTCATTTACCTCTGCACCATCAATGAAAAGCGCATTTGAAAAACCTAATTTTTCAAGCTTTGAAAGAAGGTCTTTTGTTTTGCCGTTCTTAAGGTCAGCATTTTCCAGAACAACAAGATTACCACTCGCTGCTTTAGAAGAAAGGGCTGTCTTAAGACCTAGGGCTCTAATTTTCTTTGGTAGGCTAGTCGCATGAGAGCGAACAACCGGACCAAAGGCACGGGCACCACCACGAAACTGACTAACTTTACCAGAACCATGACGCGCAGTACCGCCGCCTTTTTGCTTACCAATACGTTTTGTTGTACCTGTTACTTCACCGCGTGACTGAACTTTATGTGTTCCCGCACGGCGTTTCGCAAGCTGCCAAACCACAACGCGCTGAAGGATATCACCACGCTCCGGTAGACCAAAAATACCATCATCAAGATCGATATCGCCGGCCTTTTTGGCATCAAGTGTAATTACTTGGGCTTTCATCGGTCTATTCCTCATTCTCTGTAACTGCAGTTTCTTCAGCTGGTGCTTCTTTAGCCGGAGCTTCAGGAGCAGTCGTCGCTCTAACAGCACCAGGATATGGAGCATCAGCGTGACGTGCTATTTTAACTGCGTCGTTAATTAAAACCCAACCGCTTTTTGCGCCCGGTACTGCACCCTTAACAAGGATCAGACCTTCTTCTGCGTTAGTTGAGACAATTTCAAGGTTTTGCTGAGTTTTACGCTCATCACCATAATGACCGGCCATTTTCTTACCTTTGAAAACGCGACCCGGATCTTGACACTGACCCGTTGAACCATGTGATCTATGCGAGATAGAAACACCATGAGTAGCGCGAAGACCTTTAAAGTTCCAACGCTTCATAGCACCCGCGAAACCTTTACCTTTAGATGTTGACGTAACATCAACCATCTGACCGGCAACAAAATGATCCGCTGTAATCTCTGCACCGACATCCATGAAGCCATCTTCAGCAACACGAAATTCAGCAAGTTTAACTTTAGGCTCGACTTTAGCTTTAGCAAAATGACCGCGCATTGGTTGCGTTGTACGTTTTACTTTGGCTTTTCCGGCACCTAGTTGAAGGGCATTATAACCATCTGTTTCAATAGTTTTATGGGCAACGACTTGAGCGTTTTCCACATGAAGTACTGTAACTGGTACGTGCTTGCCACCTTCGGCAAATACACGGGTCATACCCACTTTTTTTGCAATAAGTCCTGAACGCATATTCATTACCCCTGCAACTTGATTTCAACTTCAACACCAGCAGCAAGATCGAGCTTCATAAGCGCATCAACTGTTTGTGGTGTTGGCTGAACAATATCAAGAAGACGCTTATGTGTGCGCGTTTCAAACTGCTCACGAGATTTTTTATCAATATGCGGGCCCTTAAGGACCGTATATTTTTCAATCCGCGTTGGCATAGGAATTGGGCCGCGTACGCTAGCGCCAGTTCTTTTAGCCGTATTTGCAATTTCACCTGCTGCTTGATCAAGAATACGATGATCAAATGCTTTAAGGCGAATGCGAATGTTTTGTGATTCTAACATAAAAATTTATGCAGACCTTACGGCCTGCGCTCCTAAATGACTAATTATTCAACAATTGTGGCTACAACGCCGGCACCAACTGTACGTCCGCCTTCGCGGATCGCAAAGCGTAGACCTTCGTCCATGGCAATCGGGTTGATTAGTTCAACGTTAATTGAAACATTATCGCCTGGCATA
>JAESUD010000244.1 GCA_016763335.1 Emcibacteraceae bacterium
ATACAAGGAACGTTCACCAATTAATCACCTTGACGGATTTAACAAACCGCTGATCGTCTTTCAAGGCCTCCTCGACCCGGTCGTACCACCAAACCAGTCTGAATTGATCGTCGATGCATTACGCACAAAAGGCGTCCCCGTTGCCTATTATCCCTACGAAGGCGAATATCACGGTTTCGGCAAAAAGGAAAATATCATCCACAGTTTGGAGAGCGAACTGGTATTTTACGGTAAAATTTTGGGGTTCGAACCAGCAGGAGAATTACCGGAGATTGAGATTGATAATTTTGATGACTGAATACATATAGGTTAGATTATATCTATCGCTTCTTCATATGCTTCCGGCGTATCGATGTCTATGAAAATGGCGTCTGAGTTTACTTCAACCTCGATAATATCATTGGGATATTCTTGAAGCAGCTTTCGCGCACCCTTATCACCATCAAGCGTCATGAAATCGGGAAAATATTGTTGGGAAAATATCAGTGGATTACCGATTTTTCCGTTCGAAGTGGGGACAATAATTTTCCCCGTTTCAAAAGCACTTATCAACTTGTTATAAATCTTTGACGTAATATAGGGCATATCACCAAGGCAGATCATGACCGCGTCCGTGTCACTCGGAAGCGACGACAGGCCGACCTTAACCGAAGCGCTAAGTCCTTGATTATAATCAGGGTTATGAACAAATTTCACTTTTTGAGAAATGCTTGCAGCGACTTTTTCCGCTTCGTTGCCGGTAACAACAATAATATGATCAACTTTGCTTAATTCAAGCTGATCAACCACATGGCTAACCATGGCTTGATCATTAAAGGTAAGCAGGAGTTTATTTTTGTCCCCCATGCGGCTTGAATTTCCGGCGGCGAGGACGAGTGCTGTTATTTTCATACTCACGCGATGCCCTTAATATTTTCTGCACGGCGAACCGATACCAGTTCTGCAAGGATGGAAAGGGCAATTTCCGCTGGCTCCAGACTTCCGATATCAAGTCCCGCCGGGCCATGAATACGGGCGATTTCCGCATCAGTGAAACCTTTTTCACGCAACCTTATTTTACGCTGCGCTTGTGTTTTTCGGCTACCAAGGGCGGCGATATAAAATGCTTTTGAACGAATGGCAATTTCCAGCGCCGGATCATCCAGTTTCGGGTCATGACTTAACGTCACAATGGCGGTGCTGGAATTTATACCAATTTGACCTAGTGCATCATCCGGCCATTCGGTAACATAATTAACATGCGGAAAACGTTCTTCGCTGGCATAGGCAGTCCTCGGGTCAATCAATATTACATCAATATCAAGCGTCTCCGCCATTTTGATAAGTCCCTGTGAAATATGAACCGCACCGACCACAATCATTTTAAGTGCCGGTTTATATTCATGGGTGAAATATTGACCGTCAGAAACTTCAGTTTCGCTGGTTAACTTTTTAACGTCATTAATCTCGCCGTCCAAAAGATAAGCCGCTTTATCCGCAATATCCTTAAGGGGTTCAACTAAGATATGCACTTCACCGCCGCAACTTAGCCCGACTTCCCATGCCTGATCAGTGGCCACTTCAAATTCAAGCAGCTCGCCGCGTCCGGCTTTTATACAGTCGAGAGCCGATGTTACCACCACCCCGTCAACACATCCGCCGGATACCGAACCTTCCATATGGCCGTCAGCATCAATGATCAGATGACTTCCGACAGGGCGCGGTGATGACCCCCAGGTTTTAACAACCGTGGCAAGCGCCATCTCGCGCCCTTCACCGTCCCACTGGCGAATGGTTTGCCAAATATGTTTCCAGTCTGTACTCATGGTGCGGACATTATCAAAAATATATTCAAAAATCACCCTTTAAGTTGAAACAATATAACAAAAAATTCCCCCACAATGTTTTTACTGTTATAAACAGCAAAAATTAATAAGGGTAAAAATATGGATCCGTTTACACAGGGCGCGCTTGGCGCGGCATTTTCGCAGAGTTTCGCGGATAAAAAGAAAATACCTGTCGCATGCATCGCCGGTATGTTTGGCGGCTTGGCCCCTGATCTTGATATATTTATCAGATCAGCTTCTGATCCCCTGCTCGGTATTGAATTTCACCGTCATTTCACCCATTCCATCTGGTTCATCCCCTTCGGCAGTTTGTTTGTTGCGGCGGCAATGTGGCTGGTATTCACCCGACTTTTAAGCAAACGCAACTGGGATTTTAAAACTCTTTATATTTTTAGCACTCTTGGCTTTGCCACCCACGCCGTCCTTGATGCCTGCACCAGTTACGGCACGCGTTTATTTTGGCCGCTATCCAATGCCCGTGTTGCATGGGATACCGTGGCGGTTATTGACCCGATACCGACACTGATGGTGTTATATTCGTGGTATTAAGTTTCCGCAAAAAATCAGCCAAGCTGGCCCGCATCGGCATGGCTTGTTTCCTTGGCTATATGGCGCTTGGCTTTGTGCAAAATTACCGGGTCAGCACAACCATCGAACAAATTGCCACGGCCCGTGGCCATGACATTGAAAGACTTAAACTGAACCCGACATTGGGCAATCTCATCGTTTGGCGCACAACATATCAATATGATGGTCGTTATTATGTCGACGGCGTAATCGCCCAACCATTTTCAACACCAACCGTTATAAAAGGATCATCGGTTGCCACAATCGACCCGGAAAGTATATATCCGGAACTAGGAACGAACAGCACCCAGCGAGCCGACATAAGGCGTTTTAATTATTTCGCTGAAGGATACTTATTTGAATATGAAGGGGCCATTGCCGATTTACGTTATAGCGCGGTACCCCATAAAATTCAGCCGATTTGGGGCATCAAACTTGATACCAAAAACCCTGAAAATCATGCAGATTATGTAAGTTTCACACGTCCTAATGGCCGCGCCCTAAACGTAACATGGACAATGTTACTGGGTGAGTATCAACCCACCCCAGAAGAGCGCGCGCCGTAAGTCATCTAGCCACGTAAATTACGAAGACGTAAGCGAAGAGCATTAAGCTTGATAAAGCCTTCTGCGTCGCGTTGGTCATAAACTTCATCTTCTTCGAAGGTCACATGTTCCATGGAATAAAGCGATTTTGGTGATTTTCTGCCCACGAGAGTTGCGCTACCTTTATAAAGTTTAAGGCGCACTGTGCCGTATACATCTTCCTGTGATTTGTCGATTAATGCCTGCATCATTTCACGCTCAGGCGAGAACCAGAAACCGTTATAAATGGTTTCAGCATATTTTGGCATCATCTCGTCTTTTAAATGCATAGCGCCACGGTCAATGGTAATACTTTCCATGCCTCTATGCGCCACTAATAAAATAGTTCCGCCCGGTGTTTCATATACGCCGCGCGACTTCATTCCTATATAACGATTTTCGAGCAGATCAAGGCGGCCAATGCCGTTTATTTTACCCAGTTCATTGAGTTTAGTCAGGATCGTTGCCGGGGACATACGCACACCGTCGATGGCGACCGCGTCACCTTTTTCAAATTCAACTTCAATATATGTTGCCTTGTCCGGTGCGCTTTCCGGTGAATTAACACGGCCATAAACATATTCCGGGCTCTCGATCCACGGGTCCTCAAGAAGCTTACCTTCCGATGACGTATGAAGCAGGTTGGCATCGACAGAAAATGGCGCTTCGCCGCGTTTGTCTTTTGCGATGGGAATTTGATTTTTTTCAGCATAATCAATCAGCTTTTCACGGCTGTTTAAATCCCACTCGCGCCATGGGGCAATTACTTTAATATCCGGATTAAGCGCATAATAACCAAGCTCAAAACGGATTTGATCATTGCCTTTACCAGTAGCACCATGACATACGGCCTCTGCACCAACCTGCGCCGCAATCTCAATCTGGCGTTTGGCGATAAGCGGCCGCGCGAT
>JAESUD010000245.1 GCA_016763335.1 Emcibacteraceae bacterium
TAAGCGGAGTAATATGTTCAAATTTAAAGATCAGTTTCATATCTGCCCATATTTTCACTTCGGCGAACACTTCATAAAGATCCCCATTATATGTAGAGGCGAATTGATTAATTTCATGGCGACTACTTTCGCTTTTAATGGTACCTTTTACACCATATGAAAGGCCCATGTCAGTGACATCATGGCGGAAATTAAATTTAAACTCATGAGCAGGTTTCCATTTAAATGCTCTATGAACGCCGCTGAACTGGTCAATTACATCGGTGTCATCCCATGTATAATCAACGCTGAATACCGCCTCTGGAAGACCAAGAAATCCAAGACGTAAACTTCCCGTGGTTCTAACATTGTATGACCTCGCCGTTGGAATATTTCCCGATACTGAAACGGGAGTAATATTAGCTCTCGGGATAGCGGCGCCGCCAGCATCAAAAAATTCTGTAAAATCAACCAGCTCGATATAGTCTGTGATATCTCTGTAAAAGAGCTCTACCTGTAATGCACCGGCATCATTTGGCAGACGGTGTTCATATGCTAATGTATAATTCCATGATTTCTCCGGAACAATTCCCGTGTTACCTAGGCGCAATATATCATTACCCGCATCATAGGTCGCAACAAAATTTTGAAAATTAAGTTGGCTGACTTTTCTCTCAACAGTTGCCCGTAATTGATCGCTGCCGGTTAAATCATATTTAAAATCAAGGCGTGGTTTTAAGAAGCTGAAATTTTTACTGCGGGTAATATTAGAACCAGCGAGTGGAACGGTTACCGAACTAATTTTAGAAAACTCACCAATTACCGAGCTTTGTAAAACCATTTTTGGTGAAATATTATATGTATGATTGGCAAAAACTTCATAGCGGTTTTCTTTAACAGTAACATCATCATTTACATTCAATAAATATGTGCCTGCGACATAATCTTCATTGGTAAATAATTTGTCGAATTTATTAATTGCTGCCTCAACGCCGACCTCAATAAGTTGATCACCCCAAAGACCACGCGTAATAGAGGTACGTAATATTTTTTCCTGTTTTACCCTATATTGATTATTTCTAAAATTCGGTACTTTTCCACCGCCAATAACATCAGAAAACATTTCCTGCTTATCCAAACGGTCACGGTTTACGATGAAAAGCGTTTTCCACTTTCCTATACCGTCAATGTCTTTTGTATAATCGCCGCCAAATTCCCATTTTTGTGTAGTTTGGTCTTCGTCCCAATTCTGAAATTCGCGCATTCCACCAACATCTTCGTTAAACCGTGGTTCGCGTTTGCGGTATTTGCCCGGTTCAAACTGACCGTTTAACCTTAGTTCGTCACCATTTTCACCACTATAAGTAACATTGGCGTTAAAACGGAGAAACTTATTAATATTGTCAGTTTTTCGCTCAGCAATTCCTGTGATTACATCACTGGGAGAATAAACAGTATCGTCGCGGTGTTCAATATGCTGCCCCTGCTTAGCGGTTACCCCCACTATATAATCAAAATTACCGCTTGAACCGTTATGAGAAATTTGAATGTCCGGCGACAATACATAAGTTTCAGAATAGCGCCCGCCAACTTTCCAGAATGTGCTTGATGTAGAAACACCTTCCTGCATGATAACATTTACAACCAAGCCCTGACTTTGAACATCAAGATCACCCGATGCGCCGCGAATAATTTCCACGCGAAGTACCTGAGCCGCAGAAATCCGTTGTAATGTGCTGTTGATATTATTGGATTTTCCAGCGAGACGTTTGTTATTGATCAAAATCTGATCACCGCCTGAGCCAAAGCCACGTTCCTGCCGACCACCGCTATTAGTACCACCGCCGCTACGACGGTTTCTATCAAGAATTGCCTGAACTCCCGGCACACGTTGAAGCATATCAAGCAGCGTTACCGGATCATATTTGACAAAATAATTTTTATCATAAGACACAACGGATTGATCATCCGAAGTTGACTGACCAAATGTAGCAAAAGGAGCAAAGGCAACGGAACATAAAAGTCCGGTTATAAGAAGCGGTTTTAGCATATTAAATATCACACAAAAAAGATTAATAATGTTACTACATATCAATAACCATTTAAAATAGCCAGACTTTAAAGCCTATACCGTATCTCTATCATAATAAAGTCGCACTACATGTTCTGCTTCTGCAAAAAATAGCCAGCGTTCCGCCATCATTCCACCAAGACAAATTATGGTAATTAACGCCACCAATGGAAAACCAACATAAAGAAGACCAGCAGGTATAATAAACCCGCAACCAAGGGCAAGCCAGCGCATTAATGCACGGCGTCCGGGATTAAGATCATAACCCATTTCACGTTGAAGGTAGTTTTTCTGGCTGTGGGCTGGTTCAAAAGGCTTTGCCTTGCCAAAATCAGGAAGCCCAAGGGCATCTTCACGCTTATATTGCCCGCGGTGTTTATCAATATATATCCAGGTAATAATTTTAACTAAGAGAGACGCCAGCAATGTATAGGTCACAAGCCTATAATGTTCCCAGCCGGCAATCATAATATAAGCAACCCCACCGGAAGATAAAGCATATACTTGATAGCCAATGACCACCCAGACATTATGCCACGCCGGAATTGCTTTAAGCGATGCATAAATCATGCTGGTGGTAAAAACCGTTGCAAATGATCCGAGTAACCCAAGAATAGCCATAGGAGCAATTAGACCTTCAAAGCCAAGGTTTAAATATGTCTCGCCACCGATAAAAATCATAGGACCGAATGTAAGAACCGCAAATATTCCTTCACGGCTGAGCCATGATGAACGCCACTGGCTAAACGCGCGCCATGCCCGCTCGGGATGACCTAAATGTAAAGTAGATGAAATAAGCCCTGTTCCAACGAGAATAGTTGAAAGTATAGTGGCCGTAATAATGTCAATATCGTCAATGGCTGTGCCCCATAAAAGCGTCGCGCAAAGCCAAATAAACAAGCCGTAACCCATACCGGAAAAAGTTGTAAATATGATAACTGATAATGCTGGATGCATGAGCCTATCCTGTAAAGTCTAATTTGGCCCATTTAAGCAGAGCCTCTTTAACGGTTGATACTTTTTCGGTCAGTTTTCTATCACTTGCGATTTCCCGTTTTCGTGGTGGCAAATACTGATTGACCGGTTTTGTTTCCATCTCTGGGAAAAGATCACGGGCATCATTTTCAGCAGCAAGTTTTGAAACGGTCGACCCTGGATCGGCAAAATCACCAAAATGTCGGGCCCCCGCCGGACAAGTAGATACGCAAGACGGAACCCTGCGTTCTTCAGGAAGGTTTTCATCATAGATTTTATCGACGCAAAGTGTGCATTTTTGCATTACACCTGCGGAGGTATCATATTCCCGCGCCCCATAAGGA
>JAESUD010000246.1 GCA_016763335.1 Emcibacteraceae bacterium
CACTGTATGTGTGCAGGAAAGGTAAAATTTTAGCCGTTCATCATTAATTAAAAAGCCACTTTTTTGATAAGGATATTTCATGACTATTAATAGATATTTTTTTCTTTCTGTGGGACCAATATCTGCATTACTATAAAATAGAAAAATATAGGAAAGAGAAATATGAAAAAATATTTAAAGCAAAAAAGTTTACTGAAGCTCTTAACGTTGCCTTTTATTATGTTCGGAAGCACTGTAAATGCGCAAGAACATGCGCCTGATTTCACTCGAATACAGCCGGATACATTTGGTGGTAATATGGCTCTTTCCAATGCTTGGGGTGATTATGATAATGATGGTGATCTCGATTTAGTCATATCATTTAAAACAGGCGATATAAGACTTTATAATAATGAACTTGGTGGTTTTACGAATGTTGGTCCGGTTCTCGGGTTGCCAACAGGCGGTAAAGAAACCAGATCAATCGCTTGGGGGGATTATAATGGCGACGGGTATCTTGACCTTTATATTGGAAGTAATCGAAACGGAAACGCGCTTTATCGCAACGATAAATCACAAGGTTTTACCGAAGTTTCAAAAGAATTAGGGGTGGATATTCCCCATGTTAGTACACGCCAGATTAGCTGGATAGACTATGACAATAATGGAACACTGGATCTTTTTGTTGCCGACCGTGTTGGGGCCAATTATTTATTTAGTAATGAAGACGGCAAATTTATAGATGTCAGTCAAAAAACAGGATTAGATGACCCGCGTGCCACGGTAGGGGCATGTTGGTTCGATTATAATCAAGATGGACTGCTGGATTTATTCTTAACCAATCAGGGTGAAGGAAAAGACGCATTATACAAAAATAACGGCGGTACATTTACCGATGTCGCTGCTGAATTAAATATGGAAGGCGGCCCACGGACCAGAATGGAAGGCGGCGTTGATTGCACTGTCGGCGATTTTAACAACGACGGCAACCTTGATCTTTTTGTTGCGACATACGGCATTAATAAACTTTATAAAAATAACGGCAACGGAACATTCGACGAAGTGAGCTCAGAAATGGGTATATCAGGTGATGACCATATGGTTGGTGCAAGCTGGGGTGATTATGATAATGATGGTTTGTTAGACCTGTTTGTCGCAGGATATCATAATAATGACGGCGTAAGATCACCATATGATCGTTTATTCCATAATGAGGGCGATAGTTTTAAAGAAATTGATACCCACAATACGCCATTAAGTGGCGCGGATCATGGTGTTCAATGGGCGGATTACGACAATGACGGCGATTTGGATATTTCCCTTACCGAAGGGTATAATATAGCAGGGCGTCATCCTGTTGTCAGAAATAACCTCTCTGAACAAGATCGCAATAAATCGTTGCAAGTTATTGTTTCTGATAAAAACGGCGTTCTTAATCGCGCGGGATCGGAGGTCAGAATATATAATGCAGCGGGTGATTTACTTGGATTAAGATTAGTTTCTACTGGTGACGGATATAATAGCCAAAGTAATCAACCGGTTCATTTTGCACTTCCTAGTAAAGACCACGTTGATGTTGAAGTGACTTTTTTAACCGCAAACGGAAGAAAAATTCAAAAGATAAACAATGTAAAACCCTCTGACTTTATTGGGAAATCTATTTTAATTAAACAAGAATGAATAATCTAAGAAAAAATTTAATAATTAACCGGGAGGTACGAGCCATGCTCAAAAAACTCATGATACTATTGGTCGCAACAAGTTTTGCTGCGGCCCCTATTACATCTATTTTTGCTCAAGAAAAAACATCTGAACCATTATTTGAATATAGTGAGATTAATCATCCGGTCGTCGGCAAAAAAGGCATGGTTGCCAGCCATAATGCCTTATCCAGTGAAATCACGGCAGAAATCATGCGTAAAGGTGGTAATGCCATTGATGCTGGTGCTGCTATTGGCTTTGCCCTTGCTGTGACCCTGCCCCGTGCGGGAAATATCGGTGGTGGCGGGTTTATGCTTGTTCATGTTGCCAAGCTTAATAAAACGATCACAATCGATTTTAGGGAGACGGCTCCTGCTGCCGCTCATAAAGATATGTTCTTTGATAAAGATGGTAATGTGTCCAATGCAGAATATCGCTTTACTCATAAATCGTCCGCGGTTCCGGGTTCGGTAGCGGGGCTTGCCCACATTGTTGAAAAATATGGCACCATGACCCTTGCGGAAGTATTGGAACCGGCAATTCGCTTAGCACGTGACGGTATATCGGTAACCTATGATTTAGCCGCCGATCTATCCAGAAGCGAACGCCTTAAAAATAACCCGGCTAGTTTAAAGAAATTCTACAAATCCGATGGGTCAAATTATGAAGTTGGTGAACTATTCAAACAACCTGACCTTGCTTGGACTTTATCTGAGATAGCAAAAAATGGCGTTGATGCTTTTTATAAAGGCAGCATTGCTAAAAAAATAGTGGCTGATATGGAAGCTCATAATGGTTTAGTTACTATGGAAGACCTTGCCGCCTATAAAGTAATTGAACGCGAGCCTGTCCGTGGCACTTTCCGTGGTTATGATATTGCCGCAGTGCCTGCCCCTAGTTCTGGTGGTACTCATGTTATTCAAATGCTCAATATTCTTGAAAATTTTCCGCTCGCCGAAATGGGCCCCGGTAGCGCCGCTGCGCTTCATATCACAGCAGAAGCCATGAAACTTTCATATGCCGACCGCAGTAAATATTTAGGTGATCCAGACTTTGTTGATATTCCAACAGAAGCTTTGATCAGTAAAGACTACGCGAAATCTCTCGCCGCAAAAATTTCTATGGATAGAGCAACACCATCAGACGAAATAGCGCCGGGTAATCTCGCTATCTATGAAAGCGATGAAACAACCCATTATTCAATTATGGATGACGAAGGCAATATTGTGGGTAATACATACACTTTAATGTTCTCATTCGGTTCGGGAGTTGTTATTGAAGGAACCGGTATTTTGATGAATAATAATCTTGGTAATTTCACCTTACGACCAGACATTCCGGATGCTTTTGGTTTGATGGGCAGCGAAAATAATATGATCCAGGCCTATAAGCGTCCGGTTAGCTCCATGTCGCCAATTATCATTTCTAAAGATGGCAAACCATTCCTTGTCACCGGAACCCCAGGGGGATCAAAGATTATAAGTGCTAATA
>JAESUD010000247.1 GCA_016763335.1 Emcibacteraceae bacterium
TATTTCTAAGAGAACTGATCTCAAACGCATCGGATGCTTGTGACAAGCTTCGTTACGCTGGCCTGACAAATAGTGGTTTGTTAAAAGGGACCGGCGAATTTGCCATTGATATTAAGTTGGATAAAGAAAAGAAAACGCTGACCATTTCCGATAATGGTGTTGGAATGGACCGTGAAGATCTTATTTCTCATCTCGGGACTATTGCCAGAAGTGGTACTTCATCATTTATGGAAAATATGAGTGGTGATGACAAGAAGGACGTCAATATGATCGGCCAGTTCGGGGTCGGATTTTATTCTGTCTTTATGGTGGCGGATAAGGTTGAAGTGCTTAGCAAAAAAGCCGGTCAAGATAAAGCCTATCTGTGGGCATCTGACGGCATCGGTGAATATACAATTGCGGACGGTGAAAAAGACGCTAGTGGCACACGAATTACATTGTATATTAAGGATGATGCCGATGAATTTTTAGACCAACACCGATTAAAAAATATCATCAAAACTTATAGTGACCACATCACTTTACCGATTACATTAATTAGCAAATCAGAAGATAAAGATGCCGAGGAAGAAGAAGTATCGGAAAAAGTAAATGATGGTACAGCCATTTGGGCAAGATCAAAATCTGAAATTACTGATGAACAATATAAAGAATTTTATCATCATGTCGGTCATACATTCGATGAACCGGCAACAACCATTCATTACCGCGCTGAAGGTAAAATTGAATATACAGTGCTTTTGTTCATTCCGAGCCAGCAACCAATGGATTTGTTTGATCCGGCCCGTAAAACAAAAGTAAAACTATATGTCAAACGTGTGTTTATTACCGATGACTGCGAAGATTTACTGCTAGGCTATTTGCGTTTTATGAGAGGCATTGTCGATAGCGAAGATTTGCCGCTAAATATTAGCCGTGAAATGTTGCAAAATAACCCTGTTATGACCAATATCAGAAATGCCGTGACGAAGCGTATTCTTAACGAGCTTGAGAAAAAAGCTAAAAAAGATGGGGAAGGTTATAATAGTTTTTGGGAAGCATTCGGCTCGGTACTTAAGGAAGGCATATATGAAGATTTTGCCAGACGAGACCAAATCCTTAAAATTTCACGTTTTCAATCAACCGCCGATAAAGGCTTAACCAGCCTTGAGGATTATATATCAAGAGCGGGGGACGAGCAGAAAACAATTTATTATATTACGGCTGATACGGTTGAAGCCGCCAAGCGGTCCCCTCAGCTTGAGGGGTTTAAAGCCAAGAATATTGAAGTGCTTTATTTCTGCGACCCGGTTGACGAATTTTGGTTACAAATGATACCGGAATTTGAAGGTAAGAAATTTGCATCCGTTACCCGAGGAAGTGCTGACCTTGATGATGGTAAAGATGATGAAAAGAAGAAAAACTCACCGGAAATTGATGCGCTTATTGCCGTTCTTAAAACAAACCTGGGAGAAACGGTTAAGGACGTGCGCCTGTCAAATCGTTTAACCGAAAGTGCGGTTTGTCTCGTTGCTGATGACAATGATATGGATATGCATATGGAACGTATTCTTAAAATGCATAATAAACTTGATGGGGCGTCGAGCGCCCGGGTGATGGAAATTAACGCTGAAAACCCCCTTATAAAAACATTGGCAGCGCAGGCGATTAAGGATGGGTCGGTTGATGCATTAAAAGATGCCAGTCAAATTTTATTAGACCAGGCAAAAATCATGGAAGGTGATCTTCCAGATGATCCGGTTGCCTTCGCTGCAAGGCTATCATCAATGATGACGAATAGTTTTAATTAGAATTATTTAAACAGGCTGCGGGCGTTTTTAACCTGCGGCCTGTTATTTATTTCTTTCTTAATAATAGATTATTATCAGTAACTTCTTGTTCAGAATTATGTGTTATCTTCCCAATCTAGTATGAGAGTATCAGTTTTAAGAATAAGATTTATGGAGATTTTTTTGTCTGAAACCGACAAAGCAAATAAAATCACTACTGCAAATGAAATTTCGATTAGCAAGGCTATTAGCCAAAGTTATCTCTTTTTCATGAGCCATTTTCGGCATTTTATTAGACTTGCTACTATACCGATAATCATTTGGGTATTGGTTGAACTGTTTTGTGAATATGCATTTCATGAACATGGGCTTATGTATAGTTCCATGGTGCCGCGGGCTATGGTTTCTGCGGCTTTTGCGCTCGTGTGGTACAGACAGTTCTTGCTGGGTGAAAAATATGCCACATATGGTCAGCTTTTTGATCATGTTTTATCACCGGGTGTGTTTAATATTTATAATCTCCTTAAGTCTGTTACACGGATAGTCATAACAACGATTATTCTTTTTGTGCCAACTTTAATGCTCTCGCTCAGCTTCATGTTTTATCAATATTCGCAAGGCGTGCTTGTGGATGATGCAGAAATTCAGAATATAGCTTTTAGAAGCACATCATTGGTAATTTTACTGTTTTCCCCTGTGCTTGTACGACTTTCTCTTTTTACTGTTGGTGTTGCTATTGGCCGACAGAAAATGAGTATAAGAGAAATTTGGAAGAAAACATCGGGTAACACTTGGGTTTTATGGCTTTTAATTCTTCGGGCATTTTTGCCAATTACATTATACACTTACTTTATTACATGGGCATTTGAAAAAATATCCAATCAATTCGCCATGGATTACATCTGGTCAAGCTTATTCATTAATGTCCCTACGGCGTTTCTAACATTTATGATGTTGGCCATTGTGGTGGCTGTTAACGGTGAAGCTTTTCGGGTTTTAGTGGGCATGCGCGAGAAAAAAAGAGACTAAAAAAGCCAGACCATTTCTGGTCCGGCTTTTCATTACATTTATAATTTTTTAACTAGAAGCAAGGTTCCTAAGCACATAGTGAAGGATGCCGCCGTTTTTATAATATTCAACTTCGTTTGCTGTATCAATGCGGCATAGAGCTTTAATATCTTTGCTCGTACCATCCTTATAGGTGATTTTTACATCTACATCTTGTTGAGGCTCGATACCGTCCGCGATGCCGGTGATGTCGAATGTTTCACTACCAGTAAGACCAAGGCTTTCACGGTTATCGTCCCCTTTAAACTGCAATGGCAGAACGCCCATACCAACGAGGTTAGAACGATGAATGCGTTCAAAGCTTTCAACGATTACCGCTTTAACACCCAGAAGAATAGTGCCTTTAGCAGCCCAGTCACGGGATGATCCGGTGCCATACTCTTTGCCGCCAACAACAACAAGCTCTGTACCATTTTCCTGATATTTCATAGAGGCATCATAGATGCTCATTTGTTCGCCGGTTGGGATATATGTGGTAATCCCGCCTTCAGTGCCCGGGGCCATTAGGTTACGCAAGCGAACATTGGCAAATGTGCCGCGCATCATGACCTGATGGTTACCACGGCGTGAGCCATATGAATTAAAGTCGATACGTTCAACACCATTGTCGGTCAAATATTGACCCGCAGGACTATCGGCTTTAATCGCGCCAGCTGGTGAAATATGATCTGTTGTAATACTGTCACCAAGAAGGGCTAACAGGTTTGCGTTTTTAATATCCGAAAGATTACCGATTTCCATGGTCATTCCCTGGAAATACGGCGGATGCTGAATATAAGTACTGGTATCATCCCAAGCGTAGGTCTTGCCTTCAGGGAATTTGATATTTTGCCATTGCTCAGTACAGCATAAACGTCTTTATAACGCTCAACAAACATTTCACGCGTCAATGAGGCGCGGATGGTTTCTGCGATCTCGGCATTTGATGGCCATATGTCTTTTAAATAAACATCATTGCCGTCTTTATCCTGACCAAGGGCGTCTTTGGTAATGTCGATCTGTAATGTACCGGCAATGGCATAGGCCACAACAAGTGGAGGTGAGGCAAGATAGGATGTTTTCAAATCCTGACTGACACGTCCTTCAAAGTTACGGTTGCCACTTAGAACCGATGCACAAATCATATCATTATCATTAATGGCATTGCGTAGCGGATCGGCGAGCGGGCCGGAGTTACCGATACATGTCGTACAACCATACCCGACAAGGTCGAAACCAAGGGCATCTAGATATTTACTAAGTCCCGCTTTATCAAGATAGTCCGTAACTACCTGTGATCCGGGTGCAAGGGATGTCTTCACCCAAGGTTTGGAATTAAGGCCAAGGGCATGGGCTTTTTTAGCAACCAAGCCCGCAGCCATAAGCACGCTCGGGTTTGACGTATTAGTACATGATGTAATCGCCGCGATTAGAACATCACCATGATGAAGTTCGTAATCGGCGCCTTCAACAGCAAAGCCTTTTTCTTTTTCGTCGCCTTTACCGCGTGTTTCAAGTACCTCGTTAAAGGCATTTTTTGCATTGCTGAGCACGACACGGTCCTGCGGGCGACTTGGTCCGGCAAGGCTTGGTTCAACAGTGTTAAGATCTAATGAAAGGCTTGATGTATATTCAGGATCAGGTGTTGACGCATCGCGCCACATGCCTTGTTCTTTGGCGTATGCTTCAACAAGCGCCACTGTTTCTTCGTCACGTCCGGTGAATTCAAGATATTCAAGTGTTGCCGCAGAAACAGGGAAGAAACCACAAGTTGCGCCGTACTCAGGGGCCATATTGGCAATGGTTGCCTGATCGGCAAGGGTCATTTGATCAAGGCCATTACCGTAAAATTCAACAAACTTTCCAACAACGCCGTGGGCGCGCAACATTTCAACAACCGTAAGAACGATGTCTGTTGCCGTAATGCCTTCACGGGCTTTTCCGTCAAGTTTGAAGCCAACCACTTCAGGGATCAACATGGACACCGGTTGACCGAGCATGGCTGCTTCGGCTTCAATGCCGCCTACGCCCCAACCAAGAACCGCAAGGCCGTTAATCATGGTCGTATGGCTGTCTGTACCGACGCAGGTATCAGGGAAAGCAATAGTTTTGCCGTCAACTTCCGCAGTCCAGACTGTTTTTGCGATATATTCAAGGTTTACCTGATGGCAAATACCGGTTCCGGGCGGAACGGCACTGAAATTATCAAAGCTATTTTGGCCCCAGCGCAGGAATTGATAGCGTTCATTATTACGGGACATTTCCAGATCAACATTTTTTTGAAATGCATTATTTGATCCGAAGTTATCAACCATAACACTATGGTCAATGACCAGGTCAACAGGGCTAAGGGGATTAATTTGATCAGGCTTGCCGCCTAAATTCACAACAGCGTCACGCATGGCGGCAAGGTCAACAACGGCAGGAACGCCGGTAAAATCCTGCATCAAAACCCGGGCAGGGCGATACTGAATTTCGCGGTTCATACGTTTTTCTTTTTGCCAGTCAACGATTGCCTGAATATCTTCCGTAGAAACAGTGACGCCGTCTTCATAGCGCAGCAGATTTTCAAGAAGCACTTTCATGGAATAAGGAAGCCGTGAAATATCCCCAAGTTGCTTTGCTGCTTCGGGAAGGGAATAATATTCATATTCTTTATCGCCCACACTTAGCGTGCGACGTGTTTTCAGGGTATCTTGACCAACTGTTGCCACGGGTAAACTCCTTATTATTTGTGTAGAAAATTCTCAAGGTTGTTTTGACGGATAATGACTAAAATTTCAAGGGAAATCGGCCTTTAATCTATGAAATTATGATTAATTAATTGTTAAAATGTGGCCTCAGTGCCTTGATTTGTCTGAAAAAGACCTTATTCGTGCCAAAAAATCACCAAACATTTCCTTCATATTGGCTTTACTGAAAAGAATCAGAAAATGAAGAGTAAATATTATGATAGTTTATAGAAAAACAAAAATGGAAATATTATCGGGGTTTTTAAACGCCAAAAACTTTCTAATTGGCCTTATGGTGGCGACATTTCTTTTGTTTGCTTCAGGCACAAATATCACAATGGAAAGCGAAGACGTTTTTTCAATAATGATTGGCGCGAGCCTTTTTACGGTGGCGGCCGGGCTTCTTATTTGGGCAAGAGAAATTTCAAATAAGTTTTACAGATAAACTCTGTCCTTCTCAGCTAACCAATATACTGCTATAGGTTTTTATCAATAAAACTTAAGCAGTAATACCAATTGAAAATTTTAGAAACCTTTTGTGCAACCAACTTATCCGTGAACCGTGGTGACAGACTTGTCTTTCAAGGACTTGGTTTTGAGCTTCGCGGGGGAGAAATTCTCAAACTGGTTGGACCAAATGGTTCTGGAAAATCCACCCTTCTTAAAACCCTTGCCGGCCTAATAGATGCAACAGACGGTGATATTTTATCAGACGAAAATTCTGTTCTCGGCGATGCGGAATGGGCGGCGCGAAACTTATGTTATCTTGGCCACAAAAACGCCCTTAAGCGCGAATTTACCGTGCTTGAGAATATTGAATTTTGGGCTGGTGTCTGGGGCAACCAAGATAAAATTACACTCTCAATTGAACAGATGGGCATTGGCTATCTTGCGGATACGCCAGTACGTTATCTTTCATCCGGGCAAACCAGACGAACGGCCCTTGCCAGATCGCTTTGCCATAACGCTAAAATCTGGCTTTATGATGAACCGACAGTTGGTCTTGATGATCAGGGCCTTGGATTACTGGCGGACGCCATGAAAAAACACATGGCTAGTGGTGGTATGATTATATGCGCCACCCATGTTGACCTTGGCTTAGATAAAGACACAATTAAAACATTAAACCTTGCCGATTTTCCTGCGTCCGCTTCTGCTTTAGTGGACCAGTGGTGATGAATAATCTTTTTTGGAAAATAACAGTGCGCGATATTAAATTAAGTTGGCATGGTGGCAGTACCAGCAGCATGGTTGTGGCTTTCTTTATCATTGTTGTCAGTTTATTCCCGCTTGGGATCGGACCAGAACAAAATATGCTGGCGCGCATTGCCGTTGGTGTTATTTGGGTTGCGGCATTGCTTGCTTGTCTTTTGTCACTGGATAGAATTTTTCAGGCGGATTACGAGGATGGATCGCTCGATCAATATGCTTTAAGTCCGTTACCGCTTGAACTAACAGTACTTGCCAAGGCGTTGGCCCACTGGGTCACGACAAGTGTACCCTTAATCCTCATAACCCCGCTTCTCGGTATATTAATGAATATGGATGACGCGGCCTTTATGCCGCTGATATATGCCATGCTGGCAGGCACGCCGGCGCTTTCACTGATCGGCACAATCGGTGCTTCGTTAACGGTATCGCTGCGGCGCGGTGGCGTGCTTTTATCTCTGCTGATATTACCGCTTTATGTTCCGGTATTGATATTCGGCGTTATGGCCGTTGATGCGATGGTCATGAAAATTGGCAGCAATGCCCCGTTACTATTCTTGGGCGCATTCACCCTTTTCAGCCTAGCCATTACCCCTTGGGCCTCCGCTGCGGCAGTAAGGTTGGCTCTGGATTAAGTCTTCGCAAATAACAGCTCTTGGCCTAAAGCAGACATCGGTTGATGTTATTTTCAATCGTTTTTTGTGTCTAGTAGGTTGGTTTCCAGGGTATGGAGTTCCCGACGCATAATTTTCCCCGTACTGGTTTTTGGCACATCGTTTACAAATTGAACTTTTCGCGGGCATTTGTATGCTGCTAGGACATTACGGCAAAAGGCAATGATCTCTTCCTCAGTACATTTTGCATCATTTTTGAGAACAATATAGGCTTTGGCAATCTCACCTTTTAGATCATCGGGTAATTTACCAACCGCCGCTATGGCTACAGCCGGATGTTCCGCAAGCACGCGCTCAATCTCCGCCGGGTAGACGTTATATCCGCCCGTTAATATCATGTCTTTTTTTCTATCCACGATACGAACACACCCATCTTGGTCCATTGTTGCCAAATCCCCTGTGTGGAGCCATCCATCAGCTTCTATTGTTTCATGGGTTTTTTGCCTATCTCCATAATATCCCATCATTACGATCGGACCTCGTATCATCAATTCACCAACTTCGCCGTAAGCCAGAGTTCGTGACGCGTCCTCAGCTTCAGCAATGCGAACTTCGCAATATGGAAGTGCACAACCAATAGAACCATGTTTATTCGTTCCTAAAAGTGCGTGAGTAGCTCCTAAACCAGCTATTTCTGTCATACCCCAAAGCTCGATAAGGGGAACTTTAAATGCGGATTCAACCTCTTTCATAGCAGCAATTGGCATGGTCTGGCCGCCGACGTAACATCTGGTCAGGCTGGATAGATCCGCTTCATTTAATTGCGGGCAATTTAACATATACATATACATTGTCGGCACACCGTCAAAGATTGTCGCCTCATATTTTGATATATCATTAAGTATTGCAGCGGCATCAAACTTGCTATGTAAGATTAAATTCGTGCCACACATAAGCATGCCATTCATTAGCACATTGGCATAGACATGAGGGCACGGTAGCGCGCTAACGACTATGTCATCAACACCGCGCATATGCATTTGACTTGTCATGGCCGTGTTAAGAATTATCGCGCGGTGAGATAGCATGGCTCCTTTGGGGTGGCCTGTCGTCCCAGAGGTATAAGTTATGGACGCCAGTGAACCTGGATCTATTTTAGGCATAGGGGAAGTATTGATTTTGGCTGTAATCAGACTGTCCAAGGATATAACGTCTTTGTTTTTATTATCACCACCAAAACAAATAATTATATCTACGTCTGACACCTTTTTTACGCCCAATATTGCGTCGATCTTTTCCTGTGATGCTATAATTGCTTTGCTGCCGCAATCCCTGACGACATATTCAATTTCATTTGGCCTCAGCATTGTACTGACCGGATTAATAACGCCCCCTAGTCGTGCAATGGCATAATAGCTGACCACCCATTCCCAGGAATTAGCAGCATAGAGTGTGATTATGTCTCCTTGCACGATACCGAGGTCGCTTAAACCGCTCGCCACACACTCTACTAGATGGTTTATTTCGTTGAATGAGAGGGCTTTCTCTCCAGATACCAATGCTAGCTTGTCGCCATATCTCTGCGCGGCTGCTGCGGGCAATTGTCCCAAATGATCAAACATATCAAACTCCCAAAAATTTACGCTGATGCATTATTAGCCCCTCGGATTTCTCGACTTGTCGGAAACCCATGCAATCCATTACTTCCGAAAACGATCGCGTTAGACCTGTAAGGATCACCCGAGACCACTAAAAGAATGTCCTCGGGTCGTTCTACAATTGGTACCATTCGATTGGGATCATCCGATAAAGCGAATTGGGATGACGCAAGCCCCTCCGCGTGCAATTCGTTTAACGTTCGTCTGCCTGGCACGAGGTTGGTAAACTTTCCAACATAATCTTCCATCTTCCAAGCGGGCATCCGGGCATATTTGAACATAAGTTTCTGTAGTCCTGCTCGGTCTACACCCGCTTTAGCAAGGGTTTTTGCTATCATGGGGCTGATTACGACCAATGGTCTATGCGTATCCGGCGCCATGCCGACTGTATAAATCAACTCCCACCCTGATTGGCGGATCAAACCATCAGCGAGATATTGTGCAATTCCCTCAGGATCGCTGCCATAAATAGAACCGACAACAGTATCGCCAGTAAAACGCGCTATAGTGACGACATTACATTCTTTATTGAAGCCATTTTGCTCGGACAAATTTTGCCAGTTCAGTTTTTCAAGTTCAACTTCATTTTCTGCAAGGGCAATTCGGGCCGGATGGCCAAACGTGCACTTATCTCCGCCTCCCGGGCGCAATCCGCCGACATTTCGTAGGAAGAGCTGCAGGAAACGCCCGACCGTACTATTGGCGCGAGCTCCATCGCGCATAGCCCCGTTTTCGCTATTGAAACCAAGGTTTTTAAATATGGGACCACTAAGAATTACAAGCGCATCGCCGCCGGTGGTATCTCCGCTATGCTCAACGCCATATTTTGGATCGGAAAGTATTTCCGCGATTGCCACAAGAATAGGCATGTCTTTTGGACGGCAGCCGGCTAAAACGCCATTTACGGCAACGTTCCATACTGTCACCGCAGAACCCGAAGGTTGTATTACGCCTATCTGTCTGTCAAATGCGTCGGGGGTGTGTTTTAGGAATTCTTTGACAGCGAGTATCGTTGGCGGGATTATCGGCAAGCCGTCCGACCAGCTTTTATTGTCATAAATTTGATTTATTTTCTCGAAATTCCCTCTTGCGACAATTTCTTCCGGGTCAAACTGTTCTGCTCCGGCTCCTTGCTCTATAGGCTCTTCGGTTAGGCATTTTATGACTAACGGCAAGGTATGTTCTAGAACGGCCGCCCGCAATTCTTCGTGTGATTGGCTATCAACGTGACCGCGAAGCGTAGCAACGGGTAATGCTGCACATCCTTGCCCCGGACTAATAGCGTGCGCCTGTTTGGTAAACCCTTGGCACACAAGAGATGCCGTTGGAATTCCGGCGCGTTCTATGACAGCGCTGGCGCGTATTACTGCAGGTGTACACGCACCGCAACATCCTACTCCAGAAATAACAACATCAACTTTATTGGCTGCCAGCAAATCAGGCAAACGATCTAGAACGGCGTGTTCATCACCGCCAAAAATGTTTCCAAATGTATCGTAACTCACAAATTTCATGGTTGGGTATAAGTTTGCTAAAGCTTCTTCGAGGATCGGAAAGATATCATCACCGCGAAATACATAATCCCAGACAAAAGCGACAGTCAGCCCGGCTAGGTCCTTTGGTCGCATTGCGGGTTGAAACGTTGGTACGGCGGCAATGCCGCCAGGCCAAACTGTTTCATATTCTGTAATCACCGTGGATTTCTCATTCATTTTATTACTCCTATTTGGTTTGCAACCTAAACAGATAGGCGGTCTTCGATGATATTTCTTGAACGTTCTTGGTATTTTTTAAGCTTATTGAATGTGGAATGCGGCACGTCATAAACCACTTGCTTTTCTGAAAATTGCCTTAATAATAGGAAGCATGAAGATGATAGATGACATTCCGAAAGGGCTCCGCCTCAATAAACTATACGGTACAGAAATCGTATGTGGACGGTTTCGCAATCATCGTTTTCCAAGACATAGTCATGACGGATTGATGCTTTCATTGGTTAGTGATGGTACGCAATGTATAAAATATCGCGGTGAAACGCATTTGGGCGGACTAGGTGTTTTAATAGCCATACCCCCCAATGAAGTACATGCAGGGGAGCCACAAGATGACAATGGCTGGTGTTATCGCACCATTACAATACCAACGAGTTTAGTTCAAAAATTTTCAGGCACATCTAACCAACATTTTCTTTGTGCCACTGTCATTAAGGACAATGCATTGAGCAATGCACTTTCAAAATTGTTTTTCTTGTTCGGGGAAGCGGCACTGCTGGAACAAGAAGAAGCGTTAGTCGCCGTCTTATCGAGGTTTATGGCAAGACATAGCACTGAGGCGCCGCCGCAAATTCAAACGGGGATTGAACGTCGGGTAGTGCAGGAGTGTAAGGAATTGTTGTCGTCACGGACAGATCAAAATGTCAGCTTGGCCGATTTGGAGGCGGTTACAAATATTGACCAATTTAGATTAGTTAAAGCCTTTTCGCGTTTAGAAGGATTGCCGCCGCACGCATGGCACCTGCAATATCGTCTGCGAAAAGCTCAAGACTTACTTTCACGCGGCGACCGAATTGCCGATGTAGCCTACACAACAGGTTTCGCAGATCAGGCTCACATGTCCCGTGCGTTTAAACGACTAACGGGGTTAACTCCTGGCAATTATAGACGCACTCATTTGGCAATGTTGGACAATTAAAGCGACCCCAGCTATAAAAAATTTACAGAATGAAAAAGCTTAATACTAATCGAGAACAGCATTTATTTTATTAAGTGTCACATTTTGATCTTGGTAATCATGTTCCAAGAAATGGATGGAGCCGTTATGCTCAAGTACTAACGACGGAAAACCTCTTTGGGTAAGCTTTCTCGACAATGAAATTTGGCTTGTTAACTCTTGCGCTATTTCTTTGGAATTTAAATCCGAAATAAACTGATCAACATTTATTTTTTGTTCGACCATCTCATTTTTAAGTTCAGTGGCCAGCTGGATCAGGATATTGTCATCAGACGGGTTTAGGGCCCGCAGATAATAACCTTGTTGAATGGCAATTATCATTTCTTTCTCAAAACTTTGTATTCGGGCAGCAAGCACGGCCCGGCATGCGGGATATGTTGACCTTCGCGGCGTGTTTTTATCCCAAAAGTTGAAATTAAACTCTGTACCAAGCATGTCCTGAATTTTTTGCCAAGCGCCTTTGACCATTTGCTGTGTTTCTTGGGGCATCGGTAGGTTACTATCAGGCGCCAGACCCCCTACCACATATTCAACTTTAATTGTCGAGGGTAGATTTTCCTGTATCCTGTTCCAAGTGGGGGCAAATCCATAACACCAACTACACATCGGATCGTGGATATAATATAAAATTGATGTCATTTAACATAATCTCTAAAAACAATTATCAAGGAAGTATAATGA
>JAESUD010000248.1 GCA_016763335.1 Emcibacteraceae bacterium
AACGACCGACGAAGAAGTCGAGACCGCGTTCGGTTTTGCCCGTGATCAGGGAACCAGTCGTGCCGTATTAGTTGAAAGCTATATGAGCGGCTTTGACCATAGAATGCTTGTGGTCAATAATGAACTTGTCGCCGTGGCAAAACGTGTTCCCGGTCATGTTGTTGGTGACGGCAAACATACAATTGCTGAACTGATTGATATCGTTAATGAAGACCCGAGGCGCGGTGTTGGACATGAAAAAGTACTGACAATTCTTGAAATTGACAGTCAGGCAAAGAGATTAATGGGTAATGAAGGCCATACGCCTGAAACGGTCCTTAAGAAAGGCGATGCTTTTTACTTAAGGGATACTGCCAATCTTTCAACGGGAGGGACGGCCATTGATTTAACCGATGTGGTTCATCCTGATAATCGCGAAATGGCCATTCGTTCTATTATGGCTATTGGGCTAGATATCGGTGGGGTAGATTTTCTTACCGAAGATATCAGCCAGTCTTATAAAGAAATTGGCGGGGGTATTGTCGAAGTTAACGCGGCTCCCGGTTTTAGAATGCATGTGGCGCCAAGCGAAGGTCAGCCAAGGGACGTGTCAGGAAAAGTGATGGATATGCTTTTCCCGCCGGGAACCCCAACCCGCATTCCCATTGCAGCGATTACCGGAACCAACGGTAAAACCACCACGGCGAGAATGCTGGCGCATATTATTAAAACATGTGGCCATACAGTAGGTTTAACCACAACGGACGGTATTTATGTTGACGGGAAGCTCAGCGTAAAAGGCGATACTACAGGGCCGCGGTCTGCGCAAATGGTATTGCGCGATCCTACGGTTGATTTTGCCGTGCTTGAAACCGCGCGCGGCGGCCTTGTCAGAAACGGTCTTGGTTATGCCAGCACAGATGTATCGGCATGCCTTAATGTTGATTCTGACCATCTCGGTCTTGGCGGTATTGAGACTGTGGAAGAACTGGCAAAAATTAAGCGAGTGGTTATTGAGGCGGCGACGGGAACAGTGGTTCTTAATGCTGATGATAAAAACTGCCTTCTGATGGCTGATTACGCCGATGCAGAACATATTATGTATGTCACCATGCATCATGATCATGCGTTGGTAAAACAGCATATCGATGCGGGCGGTAAAGCGTGTGTGCTTGAAAAGGGAATGAATGGTGATTTGATCACCATATATGATAATTTAACCCATATTCCGATTTTATGGTCACACTTAATTCCAGCAACTATTGAAGGAAAAGCCCTCCATAATGTGCAAAACGCGATGTTTGCAACAGCGATGGCCTATAGTTTTGATCAGGATCTTGATCAAATCCGTCAGGGCCTTCGGACCTTTAATACGACATTCTTCCAAGCACCAGGCAGAATGAATGTTTTTGATGAGCATCCATTCAGGGTTATTCTTGATTATGCCCATAACGCTGCGGCGTTTAGGGTTTTGACGGATCTTGTTGATAAACTTGATAATCATAAACGTAAAATGATTGTGGTATCCTGCCCCGGCGATCGAAGAGACGAAGATGTGGCAGAGGCGGCAGAAGCTCTCGCGGGTCATTATGATCATTATTTCCTTAAAGCCGATGATAATAGGCGCGGACGTGGCGATGATGAAATCCCACAGCTCATCAAAAAAGGTCTGATGAAAAATGGTGTATCCGAGGATGCTATTTCGGTAATTCCTGATGAAGCGGATGCCATTGATAAAGCTTTAAGCTCGGCATCAGAAAAAGACTTACTTGTGGTTGTTGGTGATAATGTTACCCGGTCATGGAAGCAGATTATCAATTTCGGCGATAATGATGAATTGAAATCGCCGAGCAAAGCTCCTGATGAACCGCAGATGGCACCTTCCTATGAAGATTTGATTGATGATACTCAGCAAATTATCAGTGATGAACGGGGTGTTCGTTTAGCGCGGGAAAATGATGAAGACGGTGATTAAGACGAGGCATCATAATGACCATCAATATTGAAGAAATTGAAGATTTTCTGGAAATATCAATTCCGGCATCAGATAAGCTTATTCTTGAAAGCAGTCGGCGTGTTACAGGGCCGGGCCTGCTTTGGGAAAAGCCGGGGGCTATTCTTGATGTGTTTAGTGATCATTTTGATAAGCAAGAAATTGCAGAAGTCTGGCTTGGTGAAATTCAAAATATTTTAGACGTTCTTGAATGGGGAGGCAGTCAGACCAAGGTCCGGATTTTTGATACCGGGGTAAACCTTGCTATTTCGGCCACTATTGATCTTTTATATTCTGCCGTTTTTGTGGTTGAGACCAGTTGGCATCTTACGGCGAGTAAATTACTCGGGCAAAAGCCGATTGATTTTGATGTCTTGATTGATGATTTGAGAACGGTGATAAAAAAAGAACAAAACTCACCGGTTCTCGCCTTGCAAAAAGTGGCGAAGTCAAAAAATATTGATGTATTATGGGACGATGATTTTATTTCCCTTGGTCACGGCAAGGGTTCAGAAAAATGGGGAATAAATGATATTCCTGCCCCGGAAGATGTTAATTGGTCAGCGCTTCATAATGTGCCCGTTGCCCTGATAACAGGGACTAACGGCAAATCAACCTGCGTTCGGTTATCTACAGCAATAGCAGAAGCGGCGGGGCTAGTTGGCGGTTCAACATCCACGGATTATGTAAAGCTAGGTGATGAGGTTCTTGATTACGGTGATTATTCGGGGCCGGGTGGTGCAAGAATGTTACTGCGCGATAAACGGCTTGAAATTGCCTTTCTTGAAGTGGCTCGTGGCGGTATTTTAAGACGTGGTCTTCCGCTTACGGAAGCGACGGGTGCAATGGTAACGAATATTGCCGCGGATCATTTGGGTGAATACGGTGTTAATAGTGTTGCACATTTGGCCGATGCAAAATTTGCTGTTGCCGGAACTTTATCGAAAGACGGTGTTCTGGTGCTTAATGCCGATGATGAACTGGTGGTCAATAATGGTTTAAAAGCGTCAAACACGATCTGCTGGTTTTCCCTTTTTCATGATAATGATCAAATTGTTGCAGCCAAAAAATCAGCAAACCTATGTTGCTGGGTGGACGACGGAATTATTCATTATTTTGATGGTAATGAGATATCATTAAAAGTAACGGTTGCGGATATTCCCATCACCATGGGTGGTGCAGCCAGATTTAATGTTCAAAACGCCATGGGATCACTTTGTCTGGCGAAAGCAATGGCTATACCGGACCCAGCGATTATTAAAGGCCTTACCACTTTTACTAGTACACCGGATGATAACCCGGGCAGGTGTAATGAATTTATTGTGAACGGCGCCCGCGTTTTTGTTGATTTTGCCCATAACCCACACTCGATTAATGCTATTTCCGATATGTTGAGTAACTTAGATGGCAATAAGAAATACTTAATGATCGGTCAAGCGGGGGACCGTTCTGATCAGGATATTATCGACCTTACAAAAGGGGCTATAGCCTTTAAGCCGGACATTGTGGCGACGATCGATTTGGTTGATTATTTGCGTGGACGTGAAATGGGTGAATGTGCGGAAATAATTAAAAATGAATGTATTAAAAATGGCATTTCAGCCGCATCAATCACCCATTTTGAGGCACCATCATCAGCCGCTAAATTTATCATTGATCAATTAATGCCCGGCGATTTGGTGTTGTTACTTGCCCTCGCCGAACGGGATAAAATTTTTCAATTACTCAAAGACGCACAATAAAAATTTGATTTATCTACAAGGTGCAAAAGTTGTCGCGACAACATCTGATCCGCTTGAAACAGAGGCTCGCTTCATTCCGTCAGAATTATATGCCATGGCAATATCACCGTTTTTGCTCACGGCTATTAGCCCGCCGTCGCCGCCTAATTTTTTAACTTCATCAAGCATGCGCCATAAGGCGTCGTTAAGGTTATCACCGGCAAGTTTATAACCATTTGCCGCGGTTAACGCCCCGCCC
>JAESUD010000249.1 GCA_016763335.1 Emcibacteraceae bacterium
AAAATAAAATTAAACAAAATATTAAGATTACTTTAACTCTTTAATTTATATGTTTTTTAAATATTACTTTTTACATTTAACGAATAATAAATCTTAAGGCATTACAAGTCTGGAATATGTAAAATTTTATCAATTTCAAATAAATGGTTACAAACGAGATCAGAACAATATATAAAAAATTAGTATGGTTAATTTTTATGGTTAATATAGCTCAAATAACAGTTAAAAGAAACGTTTTATGATACAAAATAACAATAATATTTCAGAAAATACTTTTGAGAAAATATGGCAAGGCCTTAAACCTGTCTTAAGGACTGATATAATATTGTCATCGGCAGCAATAAATATATTGTCCCTGGCACTGCCGATGGTACTTTTGCAAGTATATGACCGATTAATTCCAAATCAGGCTCTCAACACTTTAAGTATACTAATCATTGGTTTATGCGTTGTTCTTCTGCTTGATGTTTTTCTCCGCACCGCCAGGTCATATCTTGTGGGATGGATTGGTGCACAATATGAGCATGAAACCGGATGCGACGCCATGAGTAAAATCCTGCGCGGAGATTTAAACGAACTTGAATCGGTAGCCTCCGGTGAACAGCTTGACCGACTAAACTCCATAGATTCTATTCGTGATTTTTATGGCAGCCAAGCTAGCCTAGCGGTTATGGACTTGCCGTTTGTTTTACTCTTTCTCGGTATATTAGCCTATATTGGTACATGGCTAGTTCTGGTTCCTATAGTGCTACTCGTCCTATTAGGTTGGATTGCTTTTAAACTTGGTATTCACCTACGCGAGTCCATCGAAGATGACACTTTATGGGAAGACCGGAAATACAGTTTTATAATAGAAGTATTACGCGGCATACATTCTGTCAAAAGTATGGCTATGGAAAGCCTTATGGATCGTCGTTATGAAAAGCTCATGGAAAATTGTTCAAAATCAGTTATAATGTAATTTATCTTAATAGCCTTGCTCAAGGGATCGGCACCACTTTTTCACAAATCACAATGGTGGCCGTCGCTGGCATTGGCAGCTTACTCGTCATCCAAAATGAAATTACACTTGGTGCTCTTGCAGCAAGCATTCTACTCTCAGGCCGTACCGTGCAGCCACTCTTACGCGCACTCGGTATCTGGACAAGGTTTCAACATATTCAAATTGCCCATGATAAACTTACGAAGATTGATGAAATTAAGCAGGAACGTGTAGAAGAAACTGTGGATGTCAATAGAGTAGAAACTATAGAATTAAAGAATTTTAGCTTCAAATATAACGAAGATGATGATTTTGCACTTAATAATATCAATCTGAAACTAAACCACGGCGACATAATCGGTATTCGTGGTGGTAACAGTAGCGGTAAATCCACACTGCTTTGGGCGATGATGGGGGGCCTAACCCCGACAAAGGGTGAATTGCTTATTAACGGTAAAAACCCAGAAACTTATAGCACGAACAGCATCCGTAGCCGTATGGCCTACCTACCAAGCCATCCAATTATGTTTCAAGGTACTATTATGGATAACCTGACAATGTTTCAGGGGGATGATAAAATCGATTCAGTGATGAAAGCGTCAGAACATATGGATTTAAACCAAATCCTGGTCCGCATGCCCGAAGGGTTTGAAACAATGGTTGGCGACGCGTCACAAAATGAACTCCCTGCCGGTATTGTGCAAAGAATCGCAATAATACGGGCTCTTGCTACTAATCCTGACGTCATTTTATTTGATGAAGCTAACTCTGGTCTTGATAGTAGCTCAGATGAAGATTTGAAAAATCTGATGGAAAAGCTTAAAGGAAAATGTACAATTATATTGGTTAGTTTCCGACCTTCCTTGCTTAAACTGGCAGATAAAATTTACGACTTAAAAGAAGGTGAACTTACAGAAGTTAAAGCCTCAAATTCTAAAGGGGGAGCAAGCTGATGGAAAAAACAGGTAACCGGCTAATCGTCGCAAAAGCCGATCAATTCGAACACGCCCTTAACACCGGTAAAATTGGTTCTTTCAATGCAGAATCGTCATTTGCTGCTTGCATATTACCTTTGTTGCAAGCACTCGGATGGCGCGGACAAACAAGATATTTGTTTGAAGCCCTGCCCCATTTTGCAGATACACTGACATTAACAGAACTTCGTAATACTCTTGCCCACCTTCATTATAAAACGGAACAAGTTGAAGATGTTGACTTGAATGTTGTTGATGATCGCCTTTTCCCGTGCCTGTTCACGAACAATGATGGGAAACCATATGTTCTTCTGGCTAGAGACGATAAAGGAATAAAGGTTTTTGATAGCGAGCTTAAATCTGAAGTCTACCTTGATGAAAGTGAAATAATTGGCAACGCCTATTTCCTTTCTAGCAAACATGACAGCCAGACCAACAAAGAAACAGATGCCGCCCCGGCGGAAAATTGGGTTACTGAACTTTTCTTCCGATTTAAAAAGGAAATAAAAGAACTTCTCTGGATGACATTCTTGCTCAATATTTTTGCGCTTTTGGTTCCACTTTTTATCATGACCGTATATGATCAGGTAATCCCATCACAATCGAGCATGACCCTACTCTATTTAATGATGGGTATTGGCTTTGCTATTATTTGTGAGATTGTCCTTCGAATACATCGCTCAAAATTTGTTTCCTATATTGGTGCAAGGGTTGAAAATATTGTCGCTACGGCCACGTTCGAAAAATTATTAGGCTTACCGGCAATAATGACTGAATCGGCCCCTATTGGCACACAGGTTTCCAGGTTAAAAGAATTCGACGTCATAAAAGGTCTGTTTTCAAGTACTCTTATAAATGTGGTCTTGGAACTGCCGTTTGTTTTAATTTTTATTGCCGTGATCGCTTCGATTGCTGGTTCTTTGGCGTTAATTCCGATAGCCATGATGTTTATTTTCATTATTACCGCTATGATTATGATCCCTGCTACTAAGCGCCGGGTTAATAAATCATCCAAGGCTCGTGCGAAAAAACATGGTTTTCTTGTTGAGACACTCACAAACTTAAGGACCATTAAACAAACGGCGTCTGAAGAGGCATGGCATAAACGTTACCGTGACCTTTCCGCAGAATCCGCATATACGCAATTCAAGTCTGCTCAAGTATCGTTTCTCTTACAAAGCATGGCCCAAGCCATTATGCTTGCTTCCGGTGTGGCAACAGTTGGTTTTGGCGTTATCAAAGTCATCGATGGTGAAATGACAATCGGCGCAATGATCGCTACAATGGCTTTAATTTGGCGTGTGCTTTCACCATTGCAAAATCTATTTTTAACACTGACAAGACTTGAACATACTCTTAGCAGTATCAAACAGATCAATAGTTTGATGAAATTAAAAACTGAGGCAAACCCGAACCCGGATAATATCAGCCAACGTGAATTTGTAGGTCATATTTTGTTTGACCGTGTGAGCTTCCGTTACCGCCAGGGTAGCGAACCAGCCCTGCTTGGCACCAGCTTTGAGGTAATGCCAAATGAAATGCTGGCCATAATCGGGGCTAATGCGTCTGGTAAATCAACCATATTAAAAATTATCCTTGCCATGTACCAAAATCAGGCAGGACAGGTGATTGTTGACGGCATGGATATACGTCAAATCAATCCATTAACATTAAGGCAGAGTATTGCATATGTGCCGCAAGAAGCACGTTTTTTCCACGGAACGATCGCACAAAACCTGCGCCTTTCTCATCCTACTGCTTCCGATGAGGAATTGCAGGAAGCCTGTGAAATAGCAAATCTGTCTGGTGATATTGATAAACTGCCAGAAGGAATTGAAACAAGAATTGGTGACCATACGGTTCACGGAATGGCATCTGGTTTCAAACAACGATTGTCACTGGCAAGGGCCTTTTTGAAAAAATCACCAATATTATTACTTGACGAGCCAGCACAGACGCTCGACTTTGAAGCCGATCAGGCTTTCATAAACTCACTTAAAAAATTAAAAGGAACCTGCACGATTATTATGATCTCGCATCGTCCAAGCCATATCAAGCTTTGTGACAAGGTTCTTACAATGGAAAATGGAATGGTTGTAAATCTGGAAACTCCAGAAGAGCTTTACCAAATACCCACCCAACAAACACCGTTAGTAGAAGATGGGAATACTGCATAATGACTGATGAAAATAAAAATACTCCAGATGAAAATAATGAAGGTTCAAAAGCCATAACATTAAATTCCGAAAAAAAAGGACTTGCTTCAATCATTGGAGACACCAAGAAACCCACACAATTTTATGCTAAGTTTCTTTCACGTGCGACTTTGCTCGAAGAAGCGGGTCCGCCGAAATCATCTATCAACACAATTCGCATAATTGTTAGTATTATAGTGGTCTTAATTATAGGTTCCGTCTTTGGAACAATAAATGAGACAAGTGTCGCACAGGGCGAAATCGTTCCCGCGACCTCAGTGCAGCCAGTTCAGCATCTTGAAGGCGGTATCGTTGACGAAGTGCTTGTTAAAGACGGCGATATAGTGAAAAAAGGTCAAACACTTATTCAACTTGAAGCAACAGCAACTCTCTCCGAATTAAATAGAGTAAGAGCACGTTATGTCTCTCTGGATATGCAGATGCGCCGCCTCCGTGATTTTGCCCTTAATGAAGAAGCTGACTTTTCAGATTATCAGGATGAATACCCTGTTATTTCTCTAGACCAGGAAAAAATTCTCAACCAGCAAAAACAATCCCGTGCTGCACAGGAAAAAGTTTATATTTCAAGAATAGCCAATTCAAGAAACCAGCTTGTGGTTTTGAAACAACAAGAATCTTCTCAAAAACAAGCAATGGAAATAGTTGGTGAAGAGCTCAAAATTCGTGAAGAATTAACAGAGAAAGGCTTGGGATCAAAACTTCGCCTTCTAGAAATTCAACGTGAATATGTCAACGTCAAGGGACAGCATGATACAACAGTTGAACAAAAAACCGGTATCGTTGCAAATATCAACGAGGCAGAAGGAAACCTTGTCCAATTACGTGAAAGTTTAAATTCAGATGCCCTTTCTCAGCTTGGTCAAATGATCGAGGAAAGTGTTCAGCTACAATCCGAGCTTAAAAGACTTAATAATAAAGTCGCACGACTTAGCATCACTTCTCCCGTTGATGGCATTGTAAAAGGCCTTAAATACCGCTCATACGCAAGTGTTATTCCACCGGGTGATCTCATTGCCCAAATCGTGCCAAATGGTGATAACTTGATTGCAGAAGTTCGCATTTCGCCTCGTGATGTTGGTCATGTGAAAATTGGCAGTGAAGTCACTCTCAAAGTAGATACTTATAATTATTCACTATACGGTGGCATTAAATCCAAACTTACGAATGTCTCTGCTTCATCATATATTGATGAACAAGGTAATAGCTATTTCAAAGGATATATTGAACTACCGCAAAATTATGTTGGTGGTGATGGTTCTATTAACCGCGTTACCCCGGGAATGACGTTGGTGGCAGATATTAAAACTGGGGAAAAATCCCTAATGGCTTATTTGATGAAACCAATAAACAATGCCATAGACACATCTTTCAGAGAAAGATAACAATCAGAAAAACAAAAAGCCCCGCTAGATTACAAGCGGGGCTTTTTTTGTATCTTATAGATTATAATTTTCGTTCAATCGCATCCCATAGAAGTGACGCGATATCAGTACCGTCAAAGCGTTGAATTTCCTGAATACCTGTTGGTGAAGTCACATTTATTTCCGTTAGGTAATCACCAATAACATCAATGCCGACAAAAATTTGTCCCTGTTCTTTTAAAATGGGACCAATCGCCTGACAAATTTCATGTTCCCGGGCGGTAAGCTCTGTTTTTCTAGCCTCCCCGCCTACATGCATGTTTGACCTTACTTCGCCTTCTCCCGGCACTCGGTTTATGGCACCAACGGCCTCACCGTCTACAAGGATAATTCGCTTATCACCCTTTCTCACATCGGAAAGGTATTTTTGCACAATAAACGGTTCGGTGTAAAATTCCTGAAACATTTCAATTAGGCTAGATAAGTTTTGATCATCTTCCCTGATGCGAAAAACGCCCGCACCGCCGTTACCATAAAGCGGTTTGACGATAATATCACCATATTCACGGCGGAATGCTTTAACGTCATCTGTGTTCATGGTGATAAGCGTCGGTGGCATCAAATCTGGAAACCGGGTAAGGAATATTTTCTCAGGCGCATTTCGCACGGACGTAGGATCATTAACCACCAGGGTCTTTGGGTGGATATGTTCCAAAATATGAGTGGCAGTGATATAACCCATATGAAATGGCGGATCCTGACGCATTAAAATGACATCAATATCTGACCCTAAGTCCATATGTGTACTTTCGCCAACTGTATAATGATTACCTTGCTCTCTTCTAAATTCAAGCGGCTTTGCATGTGCTTTCACTTTATCATTAACAAATGACATGTCTTCTACAAGATAATGGAAAAGCTTATGGCCGCGTTTCTGGGCCTCAAGCCCCATGGCAAATGTACTATCACCATTAATATCGATGCTTTCTACCGGGTCCATTTGCAGTGCAACATTTAAACTCATTTTTTATTCGCCTTTATCAATATCGCCTTTAATAAGTTCAAATACATTTGGCTTATCATAGGCACGCATTTCTTTTAAGGTGCTGAGGATATGTTTTCGCATATCCTTATTGTCACTATCCATATTATCATCCATATAATCCAAACAGTCGATCAGGTTTTTCTTTCCTTCATCGGCATTTTTGGTATGGATTTGCAGCATCCCAAGTTCATATTTATGCACGATTTTCTCAGGGTCAATATAGATGGTTCTTTTTAATGCATTCATTGCCAGATCAAAATCACTGACATTCAGGCAACGTATCTTAATATTATTCAGCAGCCGCACCAAAATCGCACGTTTTCCTAGCGGTGCATGATGCCATTGTTCAAGCTTTTGACTACTACCGGAAATAGTGCCGACCAATTCCCTAAGGTCATGCGCATTAAGTATTTTACCTTTATGAAACGGATCAAGAATAACCTGGTCATTTTCACCAAAAATCCTTATTAAAAAATGAGCCGGGAAGTTTACCCCTTCCGCGTTCCATCCCTGCGCCCGTGCCGCGTGAAGGTATAATATCCCCAAACTGATCGGAAGACCGAGCCGACGGTCAATAACTGACATAAGGTTTACATTTTGCAAATCATCATAAAATTTATCGTCGCCCCTATATTCATGTCGCCCCCACATCACTTCAATCAGCGCATTTGCCCGTTGCTCGGCACTACTGGCATCATGGCCTTCACTTGCAAGGTCCAGTTTTAATATTTCTAAGTGATGATGATATTTTTGCAAAGACACACCCGGACGATCAAGACTGCCGAGCATCAGAGCTGTTACTGCCAGATCAATCTCTTCTTCCGTATTTTTACCTACATTTTTTAAAAAATTGATTTGCTTATCTAAAGTCGGAATCATTCTTACCACGCATTTTTAATATGAACCGGCCACCGCCATGGAATAATCAAGATCATATCACATCTATAAATATTATTCTCTATCTTATTGTTATTACGGCTACTTTTCAAATTTGCCATATAAATCTCCGCGGCCTTTGAAATGCGTGATTTTTGCTTATAAGACAGCGATTCTATAGCCGTAATATAGTTTTTTCGAGCTTTGACTTCGCAAAAAATAGTCACTATCCCCTTACGGGCAATGATATCAATCTCACCCATTTTTGTTTTATATCGCCGTTCAGAAATGGAATATCCTTTTAAGCGAAGCATCATAACAGCAAAACCTTCAGCAAAATGACCTAATTTATATGCTTTTATTTTTTGTTTCCTAGGCATTACCGGAAATCTCAAGCGCCCTTTTATATACTTGTTTACGCTTACACCCAGTCATATAGGTAACAGCAGCCACCGCTTCTTTAACGGATAAGCTTTTAAGCGCATCCCTTAATGCTTCATCAAGATCATCAACGAGCTGCTCTTTTAATTCTGCTTGCTCGACAATAATGACTATTTCACCTTTTGGTGTTGGCAAATCTTCATAATGGATGATGAGTTCATCAAGGTTATTTTTCTGAACTTCTTCATATAACTTTGTCATCTCCCGACAAACCGCCGCTTGTCTGTTTCCTAGAACAAGCCTTAAATCCTTAAGGCACCTGAGCAACCTTTTTGGAGATTCGTAATAAACCAATGTTGCGGGAACTTTTGAAAATGTTTCTATTTCCTTTTGTCTCGCGACCATTTTTGACGATAAAAACCCACAGAACAGAAAATTATCCGTCGCCATTCCCGCGCTTGTAAGCGCACATAAAATGGCGCTTGCACCAGGAAGGCTTGTGACCATCAACCCTTCTTTACGGCATTCATTAACCAGTTTATATCCCGGATCAGAAATAAGTGGCGTACCCGCATCACTAATAAGGGCAATGATTTTCCCGCCTTTAAGTTCATCAATTAAGCGCGGCATTACGCTCTGCGCATTATGATCATGATAAGATATCATCGGTGTTTTAATCTCATAATAAGCAAGCAGTTTGCCGCTGACCCTTTTATCTTCGCAAGCAATAAAATCAGCGGCTTGTAAAAGATCAACAGCTCGATTTGTAATATCGCCTAAATTTCCGATCGGTGTCGCGGTAACATAAAGCCCGCTTTCAAAGGTTTTTTTTCTTTTTATGATCATTTTTTATAAATTCCACACCATTGCCATAATTCAGCACTAGCCTATCTGAATTCCTTTGCTATAACTAATGAATAATCGAAATTATAATGAAAGCAGGATCGGTTAAATTGGTGCCAAAAATTTTACTAAGACAATTACATAAAATAACGATCATTTGCATCAGCGTCGCTTTAATAAGTGCCTGTGAACCGAAATCAACATCACTTGTCAGAAGCAGTCCCCCCGCACCGGATAATATATCAGGGCAAACGGCAGGGCCGGTGAATATCATAATTTCCGACGATGATAATATGGTTAAAATTAGCGATAACCGTCCACCAAGATTAAAGATCAAAATCGGCATTATGCTTCCCTTAAGCGGCGAAACGGCACAAG
>JAESUD010000250.1 GCA_016763335.1 Emcibacteraceae bacterium
ATCTATTACGATATCAAGCTGCCCCCCAAATGCACGATCATTGCCAGTTCTACCCTTCATGCGTCGTGCAATTAATCCATCAGCCCAATCAAAAGCCACTGCCCAAACCATCCCAATCATAGCCGCATAATAAACGCCTAATATGCTGAAATAAATAGCCAAGACTGTACAGGCTAATCCCGCGAGTGAGCATAAATTAGGAAGATCCTTTACAAAAGAGATAATAGTAGGTTGCAGCTCTTTATTATCTGTAGGCATGATTTTCCTAGAATGAAAATTATAACTCATATTGACATGGTTAAAATCTCATAAGTGGTGTTTTAACTGCCTTTATTGCAAAGTTGGTGTATTTGCTTAAAGGCTTAATGAATGGTGCAGATTATGCAGAAATATCAAGAAAGGATAAACTGATTTTGTGTTTATCCTAGGTTTGATTGAATGGTGCGCCAGAAGGGATTCGAACCCCTGACCCCTTGATTCGTAGTCAAGTACTCTATCCAGCTGAGCTACTGGCGCATCATATTCAAAATGTGTGAGGCAAACTAATCATATCAGGCACTTAATGCAAGCTCATTTTATATTAATTTCATTTTTTTGTCATATTAACCCTTTGCGTACTTGTCCTTAAAATAGTCATGATTTAAACTGATGTTGAAATTTCAATTAATCGAGCGAGGCTATTTGTCATAATGATAAAAAAATCCTTAATTATAAATGGGTTAAAAGGTGGTTCTCTTATTTTTGCCGCCATGGCATTAATAGCCTGTACTTCGGGTAATTCTGATGCTTGGCCAAAAATGGAAGCGGATGAGCTTTGGGTCGAGCTTGAAGAAAGCAAACAAAGTGACGTTATCTCGAATGATAACCTGGCGGCATCTACCGGTACACCGATTCTTTCAAGATACCCACCTAAACCAATAACTGTTTCGTTGATTGATATTCAGGTGACACTTGATGAAATGGACCGCGACCTTCCGCACTTTAAGGACCAAATTAAAAATTCCCTTGAAAAATTTGCAAATGCTGCACCGGAGGATAAAGCACTTTACTGGCGCGGGGTAGAGCTTGAAAAGTCACGGCTCAATGGCCGTATTGGGGAACTGCGACATATTGAATATCAAATAGTTGCTAATCCTGAAGCATCCGGCGAACGTGAGCGCGCACGGATATTACTGAGCCGTGCAGAAGCAATTATTCCTGGGCAACCGGACGTTCTGACGCTTGCTTTATTACAGAGTTCTGAAAGTGCGACTAACGGTGCGAGTAATGATGGTGGTTTTCAGTTTGATAATCAGATGGTCGTTTCGGCTAATCAGTATGCTTCCGAAGCAGGTTTGGAAATTTTACAAAAGGGCGGCAGTGCGGTCGATGCTGCGATTGCCGTTGAAATGGTACTGAGCCTGGTTGAGCCGCAATCATCGGGTATAGGCGGTGGTGGCTTTATGCTTCATTTTGATCCTAATAGTTCTGAGGGTAATCAACTGGCCTTTTATGATGGTCGGGAAACTGCACCAATGGCTGCTGGGCCCGACCTGTTTAAAGAGTTAACAGATCAGCAAGACTATACACGCCTTGAAGCGGTCTTTGGCGGGCGTTCCGTTGGTACGCCAGGTGTGCTTGCTATGTTAAAAATGGCCCATGAAAAACACGGCATATTACCGTGGGTGGAGCTTTTTGAGCCAGCTATACGTTTGGCCGAAGATGGCTTTATTGTTTCACCGCGTCTCGAAGAATATATCACCATTGATACTTTACTCATGAAAATACCGGATGCGCGGGATTATTTTTATGATGAAAATGGTGAACCGTTAAAGGCGGGTCACTTGCTTAAAAATCCAAAACAGGCCGCTGTGTTAAGGCGTATAGCGGTGGAAGGGATTGATGCTTTTTATAAAGGGGACCTTGCGGAGAAAATTGTTGATGCCGTGCAGAACGCGCCTTTTAATCCCGGACTGCTTTCGTTAAGTGATCTTGAGAATTATAAACCAAAAAAACGCGAGGTTTTATGCGGGCCATTTCGAATTTATAAAGTCTGCTCTATTTCATCGCCGTCATCGGGGGGAAGCACCACTATTGCCGCTCTTGGTATGTTAAAAGAATATGATCTTGGTGAAATGGAACCCCACTCTGCGACGGCTTATCATTTAATGTTAGAGGCCGAAAAACTGGCCTATGCTGACCGCAACCAATTTTCGGCGGATAGCGACTATGTTTATGTTCCCATTCGCGGCATGATTAATGAGGACTATCTTGCAGAGCGCGCTAAATTAATTGACCCGTTAAAAGCGATGGGCAAAGCAGAGCACGGTAACCCGCCAACCGACCGTGTTACGCCAATTGCCCTTGGTGAAGATGCATCGCTCGAAATTCCGTCCACTACGCATTTTGTTATACTTGATAAATGGGGACATGCGGTATCCATGACAGCAACAGTAGAAAGCATGTTCGGTAGCCGCATTATGGTTGAAGGATTTATGCTCAACAATGAAATGACGGATTTTTCATTGGTGCCGGAAGTTGACGGTAAACCGGTTAATAACCGTGTGCAGGGCGGCAAACGCCCGCGAAGCAGTATGTCGCCAACAATTACTTTTGATGCACAAAACAGGCCTGTATTACTGGTCGGTTCACCCGGTGGGTCAAACATTATTGACTATGTTACTCAGACGATCATTAATGTTTTTGATTGGGATATGAATATTCAAGACGCCATAAACCAACCGCATGTGCTTAATAAAAATGGCCCGACTTTTGTTGAAATATATACTGATGCTGAAGCGCTTATTGAGCCACTAAGGGCTATGGGTCATGAGGTCAAGGCGGTTAAGCTTATGAGCGGATTACATGGTATCAGAATTAAATACCCGACGGATAATCAACGTACACTCGAGGGGGGTGCTGACCCACGCCGAGAAGGATATGTTGCCCAATGATTAAAATTAAAACCACCAATATTGAAGTTGAGTTATCTAAACTAAAAATTTTAAAAGGTAGAACACCAGAGACATCCGACGAGGAAGCGCAAGGCGTTTTTGCGACGTTAGCACCGTTTGATACCGGCGGTGTTTTTGTTGGAAGTTTTGAAGGGGATAGTCCGTGGGAACGCCATATAGCGGGTGATGAGCTGGTGCAGATATTAAAAGGAAAAGCCGAGCTAACCATTATAATGGATGAAGGTGAGCAGACGTTTAAATTAAGTGCTGGTATGGTGACGGTTGTGCCAAAAGGATTATGGCACCGCTTTCATGCGCCGGACGGTGTTACGGTCTTAACGGTAACGCCGCATCCTACGGATCATTCATCGGCTGATGATCCACGTCTTGATGGTTAAATAGATTAAATATGAAGAGGCAGTATAATCCTAAAAGTACTGCCTTCTGGATCGCTCTTGAGCAGATTTAATGTACCACCATGAGCGGTGATGATTTCACGGGAAATAGCAAGGCCAAGGCCCGTTCCGCCGCGGCTGCCGGTTTTAAAGGGCTGGAAAAGGTTTTCTTTTATTTTTTCAGGAATGCCAAGGGCATCATCAGCAATATCAATAGTGATGATACTGTCTTTGATAGAGCTTTTGATTGTAATATTTCCGCTTTCTCCTATGGCCTGGACGGCGTTACGGCTGATATTCATTAATACACGGAATATTTGATCATTATCGGCTTTTATTTTTTGTCCCATTTCTACTTTATTGTGAAGTTCTATGCGTGTGTTGTCGAGTAATCCTAATGACATTGATACATCATCCACTAAATTACGAAGATTAAATGTACTTACATTAAGGTCTTCCACTTCACTGCCACCATACTGCAAAGTGTTTTCACATAATCTGATGGCCCTATCGATTGCCTTAACAAAACGGGGGGCAAGCTGCTGTACGACCGGGTTATCGATGGTACTTAGATGATCAGAAACCAGTTGAGCGCTTGAGAGCATATTTCTCAGATCATGATTAATATTGCTAATGGCGCTGCCGAGCTTGGCTAAGTGATTTTTTTGATTAAGAGCTTTTCTGATCTCATCCTGCATTTCGGAAAGTTCGCGCATGACAACGCCAATTTCATCGACGCGGTCTTCGGGTTCGAAACGTGTTGTTAAATCCTCGGGTGAGCGGCGAAAAGAAATCATGTTTTCAGTGATTTTTTTGATAGGTCGCACCAACAAATTTAAAAGATTATAATAAAGCAGCATGGCAACCAGTAATGATATGATGATGGTAAGAAAAACAATATTCATCGAATAGTCATACATGTCTTGAGATAACAGACGTTCATCAAATGTAATGCTAATTTCTTGATACTCATCGCCGTTTGCGGCGCCCGTTGCTTCGATTAAATATCCGGTTCTGTTCAAATGGAGCAGTGCTACAAATGCATCTTTGACGGATTGTAACCAAGATAAGTCGCGCATATCAAACCGCTCTGATATTTCAAACGGTTCAATGATCATTAATGCTTGTTGGTTTTCATTATCAATTTTACGAATTATTGAATAATTTTTTGTGGAATTAAGCAGCTCGTCGGCTAGCATGCGACTTACCATATAATCGGGGGCGGCTTCAATCACGAGAATGGCGATATTGGCTTCGGCGAGTTTTTGTTCGATCCAGTTAACCCGAAAATTGGCAACGGAGGGTACATAAATAATAATTTCAGCAAGTAAAACAAAAAATATGGTAAAAAGCAGCAGCCTTGCTGAGAGGCTTTCTTTTACCGATATTTTGTTTATTTTACCAATCATTTAGTTATCCTAAAAATGATAGTAATTTAACTATCTTACGTGTTTTATCACTAAATAATGACGACGTATAGAAACTTGATGCGGCACGCTTGTTAATTTCACCGAGTGTAGGATAAGGGCTGATGACATTCGCCATCGCACTAATCTTAAGGCCTTGATTTATCGCCAGCGTCCATATGGCCAAAAGTTCATCTGCCGATTTTCCAACGATGCAGGCACCAAGAATATGGCCTTTCTTGCTGGTGATGACTTTGACGAGGCCATTTGTGGTCCGTGTAGCTTTTGCCCGGTCATTTTCGGCGTATGGCCAGCGAAGCACAGTAATATTATCACCAAATTTTTCCCGAGCAGCTTTCTCGCTTAAACCGACAGAGGCAAGCTCTGGCGATGTATAAGTGGCATGGGGAAGGGCTTTATAATCTGTTTTAGCCCAAAACATACCAAACAGCAGACGTCTTATAATGATACCGGCATCATAGCCGGCCTTATGGGTAAAACCAGCACCACCGGTGATGTCGCCAATGGCGTAAATGGCTTTGTTACTTGTTCGCAGGTTAGCGCCAACAGTAATCCCCTGCCGTGAATATTCAACACCGGCATTTTCCAGATTTAATTTTTCCAAATTGGGCTTGCGACCAGTCGCAACGAGTAAATGTGACCCGGTAACGGTTTCGTTCTCAAGTTCAACTGATATCTGTCCATCTTGCTCATTAATATTTTGGATGTTCACTTTTTCTTTGAATGTTATACCTTCGTCAATTAGGCTTTTAAGCAGTATTTCGACTAATTCAGGGTCATCATTTTCCATAAGATCAAGAGCCATTACGGTCACTTTTGCACCAAGCCTTTGATGTGCTTGTGCCATTTCAAGGCCAATAGGCCCGCCGCCAATAATGATAAGATGCGGCGGTGCTTTTTTCAGATCAAAAATAGTTTCATTGGTAAGATAGGCGACATCGGCAAGTCCGGGTATTGGCGGTACGCTAGGCGATGATCCGGTGGCGATAACATATCGCTTGGCTTTAATGGTGTAATTTCCGGCTTTTAATGTATTTCTGTCTTCAAAGTGGCCATATTCTTCAATAACTTGAACGCCGAGCTCTTCAAATCTTTCAACGGAATCGTGCGGGGCGATGCCGGCAATAATATCATGGACATGATCATGAACGGCAGAATAATTTATCTGTGGTTCTGTGGGTGAAATGCCGAAAGCTTCGCCGCTTCTCATGGCATGCGCTGCGCTTGCTGCGGCAATGAGGGCCTTTGACGGGATACAGCCATAATTGAGGCAGTCGCCACCCATTTTTCCACCCTCGACCAGTACAGTTTTTTTGCCAAGTTGGCTGGCGCCGGATGCAACGCTTAGTCCGCCACTGCCTGCACCGATAATGCAGATATCTGCTTTTATGATATTGGTCATATTTTGCGGGACCCTTTTATTTTTTTATAAACTATCGGGACTAAAGACAATATCGCGAGCGCAGCTAATGGCAGGATAACCGCAGGTGAGCTTAAGGTGGAAAGATCGGGGGTTTTTCCCTGTTCCAACAAATAACCAATGCCGCTTCCGATACTGACATAGACAAATGTACCGGGGATGATGCCGAAAAATGTTGTTGATATAAAGACCTTAATACTTACCCCCATAAATGCAGGCACCAGATTAACAACAAAAAATGGAAAGGCCGGTACGAGCCTTAAAAACATCATGTAGCTAACGGCATTTTCGTTAAAACCGACCCTCATTTTTGAAAGCCAGGGCCCGGCGCGTTCTCTTAAGGTATCTTGCAGCGCAAATTTTGCGGCGAGAAAAATAAATGTCGCGCCTATTGTTGCCGAAAAAACAATTAATGTTCCAGCAGTTAAAGTCCCGAGAAGTGAGCCGTAAAGCAGTGAAAAAATTGATGCGCCGGGTAAGGAAAAAGAAACCGCTGTTATATAAACAAGTGAAAATAACAAAAGACTTAAGATAAACTGCTCATCAATATATGTCTTTAGCTGGCCGTAATACTCACCCACTGCTTCAAACGATAAAAGTTTATGAATATCGAAATAAATGGCTAGAGCAAGACCGACACCCAAAACGGCAATGGGGACGTAACGTTTAATATCCATTCAGGCATCTTTCATTTTGCTATAATTATGATATTAGTTTAACCGAAAACAAGATATGTAACTATAAGAAATAATTGAAATAAAATCCATTCACGGTTATGTGATAGTGTGATATTATTAGCCATTGGAAACGATTGAAATCTTACTGTATTATTTATTGATTTTATCACTGTTGGGGCATTGACTTATAGTATTATACCCATTATACACCCGTCTTCATAAGCATATTCAGGCGCAAGCTTGAGAAAATATTAAATTTATTGCCGATTAGGCAGTAGGAGAAGTCCAGTGAAACGTACATATCAACCAAGTGTTCTGGTTCGTAAACGCCGTCATGGTTTCCGTTCGCGCTCAGCGACAGTTGGTGGAAGACGAGTTCTTTCAGCTCGCCGTGCGAAAGGACGTAAACGTTTATCAGCTTAATTATCTGATAAGTGGTTAAACACGATTTCGAAAGCCGGTCCCTTGTCTAAGTGACCGGTTTTTTTATGGGGTTTTTTATCATGTCGCAAGTGACTGAAAATAAAGAATTAAAGCTGGAAACGCTTAGAAAAAGAAGTGATTTTCTGCGTGTTGCTGCTGTGCGTAAAAAATGGATTACGCCAGGGATGATTATTCAGGTGTCCCCAATGCCGGATGACGTAAAAAGCGACATTAGAGTGGGTTATACGGCCAGTAAAAAAGTCGGCAATGCCGTGATTAGAAACCGGGCAAAAAGAAGAATGCGTGAAGTAACGCGGCAAATAATGGCGAAAAATGCATGTGATAACCATGATTATGTGATTATTGCCCGCCGCGAAATTAATGATATACCGTTTAAAGAACTGATTCGTGACTTGAAATGGTCGTTAAAAAGACTACATGATGGACTTGAGAAAAAAAGGAACAGCATACATTGATCGTCTCGTCTCTTTTTAAATATTTAAGTGCAATTCTTTCTTATTTCTTGAAAGCATTGATAACAGTCTATAAATATGTCATTTCACCTTTACTTGGTCCTAAGTGTAGGTATCTGCCAACATGTTCGTCTTATGCCATGGAAGCAATTGATATTCATGGCCCGATAAAAGGTGGCTGGATGGCGATAAGAAGAATTATAAGATGTAACCCATGGGGTAACAGCGGCTATGATCCCGTGCCGGCAAAAAAACAGGTCGGGTCAGATAATTGTAATTGTAATGCCGAACTATTAAGCAAAAATTAGAGATAATATAATGGAAGAAAACCGTAATTTTATATTGGCAATTGTGCTTACTATAATCATTCTTTTTGGGTGGGAATATTTTTATGGCGCACCTGAAAGAGCCGCTAACGAACAAGTGGTTGCTGAGCAGATCGCCGTTAATGGTGAAAATGAAATTGCGGGTATTCCCGATATGACGTCTGGCGCAAATAGCGCTGGTACAATTCCTGGTATGGCAGCCCCGGTTGTTAAGGAAATTGCCGCAAGCCGCGCAGACGTTATTAACACTCGAAGTAATGTGTTAATCAACAGTGATCGACTTCTGGGTAGTATCAATTTAAAAGGACTTCGTTTTGATGATATAGCCTTAAAAGATTACCGTGAAACTGTTGAAAAAGATTCTGATATTGTAAAGCTTCTCAACCCATCAGAATCATTTGGTGCATATTTTGCAGACTTCGGCTGGATCGGTGAGGGGAAAAGACCTGACGTTAATTCAGTATGGTCAGCCAACAAATCATCTTTAGGGGCCGATGATACGGTTCTCTTTACTTGGGATAACGGTGAAGGTCTTATTTTCACCCGTGAAGTATCCCTTGATCAAAATTATATGTTTTCTGTGAAACAGCGCGTTCAGAATAATACCGCCGCTGCTATTACGATGGCAACATACGGTCGTGTTTACCGTGAAGGTGGTGAGGGACAAGGTCTCTTCATTCTTCATGAAGGCCCGCTTCGGGTCGGCGATGAAGGCAAAGAAGAAATTACCTTTGAAGACCTTCAGGATGATACATATGACGCTGAAGAAGTCACCGAAGGTGGCTGGGTCGGCATTACAGATAAAGAATGGTTGGTTGCACTGATCCCGGATCAGAACGAAAATTTCACAACCAACATTACCCGGACAACGCAAAATAATGGTCAACAATTCCATGTAAATTTTGCCACCGGCGGTGTTTCAATTGCCCCGGGTACTATGGCTGAAAAAACATCACGCTTTTTTGCCGGTGCAAAGGAAGTTGCACTTCTTGATCATTATACTGAGGTTGAAGGCGTTAAAATGTTTGACTATGCCATTGATTGGGGCTGGCTTCATTTTATCACTAAGCCGATTTATATCGGGCTTAGCTTCTTTTACGGCATTGTTGGTAACTTCGGTATTGCCATATTGTTACTGACCTTGGTGATTAAGGGCTTATTGTTCCCAATGGCTAATAAGCAATATGAAAGCATGGGGCGGATGAAAAAGCTTCAACCGAAAATGGCAGCGCTTAAAGAAAAATATGGTGTTGACCGTGCCCGTATGCAACAGGAAACCATGAAACTTTATAAAGAAGAAAAAGTAAATCCGCTGGCGAGCTGCTTACCGATCTTCGTTCAAATTCCCATATTCTTTTCACTCTATAAAGTTTTATATGTGACGATTGATATGCGTCATGCACCGTTCTTTGGATGGATACGTGACCTTAGCGCGCCGGACCCGATGTTGGTTACCAACTTATTCGGTCTTATCCCGTGGGAGCCAACAGGCTTTTTGGCGATTGGTATTTTGCCGGTCTTTATGGGCGTGACTATGTTTTTACAACAAAAACTTAACCCACCTATGGCTGATCCTATTCAGCAAAAGGTTTTTGCACTGATGCCGATTATGTTCACATTTATCCTTGCGGGTTTCTCCGTTGGTTTGGTGATCTACTGGACATGGAACAACATCCTGACCATTTGCCAGCAATGGGTAATTATGCGCAGGGTTGCAGCTAAAGAGGACTGATCCTTTGACAGGTCACGATATTACAGAAGAAGAGCAGGCGGCTTACCTTGAAAGAGGACGTCTGCTTTTTCGGGCAAATTGCGAATTTCTACTTGGTGCTGCGGCGCTGGAACAACTCCCTGAGCCTAACGCGACCGAGGTTGCGTTTGCCGGGCGGTCAAATGTGGGTAAATCCAGCCTTTTAAACGCGCTAACGGGCAGAAATAGCCTTGCCCGTACCTCAAACACACCGGGTCGGACGCAGCAGCTAAATTTCTTTTTTCTTGGCGAGCGTAATAAGAAAGACGGACTTTATGTGGTTGACCTTCCCGGTTATGGATATGCCAAAGTATCAAAAAAACTGGTTAAGGACTGGGTGAAATTGATGCGGGAATATCTTCGCGGTCGCCCTAACTTGCGGCGGGTATTCGTCTCGGTTGATGGCCGACACGGACTTAAGGACAGCGATAAAGAACTTATGTCAATGCTTGATGAAACGGCGGTTTCTTATCAGATAGTTTTAACAAAATCTGATAAAGCCAAAATGGCTGAAATGGAAAAAACAGTGGCCAAAACAGAAAAGGTCATTGCAAAAAATGTCGCGGCCCATCCAAAAGTATTGGTGACTAGTTCGGTTAGGGGATATGGTCTTGACGAACTACGCGGTATCATCGCTGAAATGACATAAAAACGATCTAGGGCAAGACGGATAATGAAAGCAAAAATTGATAGAGAAGCTTTGCTTAGAAAAGCGAGAACGCTCACCGAAGCGCTCCCTTTCATGCGCCGTCATGCCGGAAAATCATTTGTTATAAAATACGGCGGCCATGCCATGGTTGATGAGGCCCTATCCGAAGATTTCGCCCGCGATATTGTGCTGATGAAACAGGTGGGAATGAACCCGATTGTTGTGCATGGTGGCGGCCCACAAATTGGCAAAATGCTTGAACGACTTCAAATTGAAAGCTCGTTTGTTGATGGCCTGCGGGTTACCGATAAGGCGACCATCGAAGTGGTGGAAATGGTGCTTTCCGGCAGCATTAATAAATCTATTGTTGGTGCGATTAATAAAATTGGCGGCAACGCCGTGGGCCTTTCCGGTAAGGATAGTGGGCTGGTCATTGCCGAGCCACTACGGCGTACACGTAAAGACCCGGACTCGCATATTGAGCAAGTTCTTGACCTTGGTTTTGTTGGTCATCCGAAACATGTCAATGCGGATTTCCTGCGCACATTTGAAAATACCGATGTCATTCCGGTCA
>JAESUD010000251.1 GCA_016763335.1 Emcibacteraceae bacterium
CATTTCTTTTAGATTGGCGTGTTTTACGGTCATTTTACTTCTCCTGAATGATATGGATGTTTTTATAGGGGGATTAGTCATTAAAAGCACATGAATTTATGAATGATAGGTATAGCTTAAAGCTATAGCATATGATATACCTTGGCTATGAAGTTGAGACAGATAGAAATATTCAACGCCGTCTATAGTAGTGGCTCTATCAGCAGTGCCGCCCGTGCGCTCGCGGTGGCGCAGCCAACGGTCAGTAAAATATTAAAACATACCGAAGATCAGCTCGGATTCTTGCTTTTTCAAAGAAGCAAAGGACGGCTTGTTGCCACCAGCGAAGCCAACGTGCTTTATAAAGAAACCAAATCCATATACCGGCAAATTGCCAAACTAAACAACACGGTGGATAATCTTAAGAACCCTGATGCGGGCAAATTTAGAATTGTATCGGTAGCCGCGCTTGGTCTTGAGGCATTGCCAAAGGTTATACAAAAATACCGTGCTAAATATAAAGAAACCCGGTTTATTTACCAAACCCATCATTATCATAATCTGGTAAAATCATTGCTTGATTATGATAAGGATCTCGGTTTTGCCCTTAACCCGCCGCCGCGCGAGGGCATAAAGCAAATTCCTACTGGCGAAGGCGAGCTGGTTTGTATCTATCAAAATGGTGAATTTGATAATTTTCCCGAACGTCTTAAATTCAACGATCTGGAAGGTCATGATTTTGTCAGTATTGAAGCAAGCGGGCCGCTTGGTGATATCCTTTCCGAGCGTATGACGCGGGAAGATAGTAATTTCAATTCAAAAATCATTGCCCAAACATATTTTGTCGCCCGAAACCTGGTCGGGCTTGGCAGCGGCATTGCAATAGTCGATAGCATAACCGCCAAATCAGCAGGGCCGGGCAGCCCAAAATATAAAGGGTTTAACCCACCAATGAAATTTGCCGTGAAAGCGCTTTACGCAGAAGAACGGCCATTATCCAATTTGTATCAGGATTTTTTAGAGTTTCTCAAAGAAAATATTGAACTATAATTGATTAAGGTCAATCATTCTGATTTAGTAGTCGGTAATATCGTTGGTAATTAATTCTTTGGAGAGGGTCATGAAGTCAATTATTTTTGCAGCGGGGTTTAGGGTGTTTTTTCCGCTCGGCGCGCTCGGGGCTGTTTTGCTTTTGCCCTACTGGGTATTATTGATTACGGGTTATACTGATTATTTACCCAGTTATTTTGCCGCTCCTTCTTGGCACCAGCATGAAATGATTTTTGGTGTATTTGCACCGATAATCATTGGTTTCTTGTATACGGCCGTTCCAAACTGGACAGGTAAGCCATCACCAAGCGGATGGCCGCTTGCTCTGCTTGGTTTGTTATGGATTGCTGGGCGTGTTTCAATATTTAACGCAGATTTTTTACCAGATTTTTTACCACTTATTCTTGATGTGTCCTTGCTGCCGCTGGCGATTATGGGCATTGCCCCGGCAATATTCCAAACCGGCAACAAACGCAATTATTTCCTGCCTATTATGTTGATGATATTTGCCGGGTTTAATTTATTCAGTCATTTATCGGCACTGGATATTATAAATATAGATGAAAATAACTTTTTCATTGCCGCACTATTATTTGTCGTGATGTTGATGAATGTCATTGGTGGCCGCGTCGCGCCGGCATTTCTAAAAAATAAATACCCGGATGTTAAGCAATTCACTCATAAGGCCTTGCTGCCAGTCAGCATGGTTTCAATCATCATTTTAATGATTTCCATCATTGCCGAGGCACCTGCGATTATCACCGGAATTTTTTCCGCCGTTGCCTCAATAACTATTCTTATTCGGCTTTATGGCTGGAAAGGCTGGGTTGCCTATAAAGACCCACTGATGATTATTTTACATATCGGCGTGCTGTGGATCGCGGTCGGTTTTGCCATTATGGCTTACTCTACATTTTTTAATGAAGGCTATATGGTTCTTTCCTATCATGCCTTTAGCATCGGTGCGGCGGGCTCGCTCACCCTTGGGGTAATGACGCGGGCGTTGTTTGGACATTCGGGAATGGCTATGAACAACGAAAAAATGATTACCTTTTATTTTATTCTGATTAATATTGCCGCGCTTACCCGTATTTTGGCGCCATTGACATTGGTTGATTATTACAGTGAATTATTATTTGTTTCCGGTGTTTGCTGGGTACTCGCGTATCTATTATTTCTTGTTCGCGCCGTTCCGGTGATCATAAAGCCACGCGCCGACGGAAAACCCGGCTAAGATTTTGCCAGTTCCATGAATAAATTTCCCCGTTGCTCAAAATCCTTAAACGCATCATAGCTCGGCGCGGCGGGGGAAAGCAGGATATATCCGCCTTTGGGGGTAATCTGCTTGGCGGTGGTAACGGCTTCCTGAAGGCTTGAGGTCTGTTGTTTATTCGCAGTTTTCAACTGTTTAAAAAGACGCTCACCCGTTTCATAGGCACATATCACCGAAATATTATTGTGATGATCAATATGATTGCAAAGTTCATTATAATCCTGTTCACGGTCCTCGCCACCAATGATCAATGTAATGTTTTTATCTGATAGCGCGTTAAGCGCCGCAAGGGTTGCCTCCGGATCGGTGGATATGCTGTCATTGACAAAATAATGATCATTTATGGGCCCGATAATCTGTAACCGGTGCGGCAGGCCGGGGTAATCACTACCCGCCGCCAGACATTTGGTGAGCTCTAGTCCAAGCTGCTTGCAAATAGATAACGCCGCGCAAAGGTTTTCCAGATTATGCTCACCGAGCAGAGGAAAATTTTCACAGCTGCCAACCTCGCGTGCGCCGTCATAAATCACCCCGTCTTTAAAATGAATATTGTCTGGGTCATTAAAGAAGAGCGTATTTTTTGCAATATCCAGGGTTCGCGGTTCATTGAAATTGGTAATGTTTATCTCTGCACCGCGTCTAAGCAAATTACATTTATCATGGTAATATGCCTCATGGGTTTTGTGCCACTGAATATGCTCGGGAAATAAGTTAAGCAAAACCGCAATATCCGGCGCGTAGGCAAGATCACATGTTTGATAACTTGATAACTCAACCACATAATAATCGGCATCAACGGGCAGGGACAGCAGTGCCGTACCGATATTGCCGCCAAGCTCGGCATTAAGTCCCAGCGATTTTAAAATATGATGTAGCAGCGCACTTGTCGTGCTTTTGCCGTTGCTGCCCGTTATGGCAACCACTTTGCCTTCTTTCGCTATAGAGAACCAGATATTGGTGGCAGACGTAACTTCTATGCCATGTTCCTGCATTTTTTTAACGGCAGGGTGGTAATAGCTAATGCCCGGTGATTTTATGATGACATCAAAGCCATCTAAATGATCCAGTAGATCACTCTGAAGAATGAAATTTTCTGCACCGTCCATATTGTTATTATCAATAATGATCAGCTCTTTATCTGGAAACTGCACCTTAAGAAACGCAGCGGTGGTTTTACCCTCGCGCCCCATACCCCAAATGGCAATGCGCTTATCTTTGAGTTTTGATAAATTCATTCAAATAATCCAGATATTTTTCAGGTATATTATGCGGGTATTTATGCTCTAGCGCTAATTTCTTTAAAGCATCCCGGTCAAGCGTTTCAATATCAAGCTCAGCCGATAGTTTTTTAACAATCGCATCATTCGCCCATTCGGTTGTCGTCAGGCATTTGATAATCTGTTGGCATTCTTCAATTTCACCAACGCACTCAAACGGTTTATGCCCTTTAAGGCCGCATAATTCACGAAACCCGTCTTCCTGACTGGCATCATCAAGCATATTTTTACCAAAAATACCAATCAGCTTTTCACGCTCAATAAAGGGCGATAACGCCAGAAACACAAACTGGCATTTCGGGCATTCACAACACCAACCATATTGGCGCACGCCTGCGTCTATATGAAAGTTGCGATTGCAGCTTTTAAAATCAGCAAAATATTTATCCTGCGCGGAAAATAAAGCCGCGATACCCGTTTCACTTAACGGACGGAGCAGTGAGAAATACTGAAAATTCTTAAGGCTTGTTTTTTGAATATATTTCTCAAAATCTAACTCGAAATCAAGCGATTTACTATATTGATGATTAATTTCTATGCCGCCAAATTCCATGTTGCCGGCGCTCGCCGATCCTTCATTTGACATCACTACAGAGCCATAATCATAAAGCACAGCACCGCAGGCCATGATGAACGACAAAATTCCGGTAATCGGCACATGCCCGTTCATCGCCCCCTTATCATTAAGCGCAAACAAAGCCGGGTCAAGAGTGCGGGTAATATGTATGGCATCGCCGCCTGCAATTTTCATCACATCCAAAATCGGTTTCTTGGCATTTATGGCAATCATACGGTGCGGACGCTTTGCCGCAATAATTGCTTCTAATGATACAGTGCTGTCCTTGCCGCCGCCGATAGGTACCATACAATTCTCGGATAATGTAAGGTCGCTTGGCTGTGGATGATGGTTTGATCCAACCGGAAAGCGGATTACGCCGCTAAGGTCAATATCATTTTCCACCGAAAATTCACCAAGCCCGTGTCTATAAAATTTAAAGAAAAAATCGGCCTCTTCCTTGGCCAGCGGCTCGCCTTCAATTCTAATGTCCGTGGGGCAATAGGCTTTATAATAACTTATCCCTGCCGCCAGATGAAGCCCGCGCATGGCTTTATTCAGGGCGTCCAGATCCGCGTCATTCAGATCCTTCTTTGCACCGGAAAAATGAATGACTTCATTAAAGCCCGGTCCATCAGAATAAGCATATTTAAGCTCAATATTCTGTTGATCGGGATCATAGCTTGCTGATTTAAAAATAAACGCGTTCATGGTTTTGTTTTCACCCTTTTTTACGGCAAAAACAAGGCTTAAAATCATTCATTGAATAATTTTATAAACTCCCTAACCCGTATGGCGTTAACGCCAATATCACCGCGACCAATGCGCGATACACTGCGAACATCAATGCGGCTGCCACTTGGCGCCATTGAAATCACGACTACTGTATCATCAACAAATTTGAAAAACGGTGTTTCTGCGATGCCTTCAAAGCGGCGCACTACCGGGTCGGCACCAATAATTTCCCAACCCATTGCCTCACCAACTGCTAATGCTTTTGCATATGCTTCGTAGGGGCTTAGGCTGCTGATGATCGGTTTAATATCCGGGAAGGCGGCAATTTGTTGCACGGCAATTTCC
>JAESUD010000252.1 GCA_016763335.1 Emcibacteraceae bacterium
AACCCTTCCGGTCCCGCGACGATCATTGCACCAAGGGCGCTGGTGCCGGATATATGACTGTTATCATATACTTCAATACGGTTTGGCGGCCCATCTAGATCAAAAAGCTTGGCGACACCGGCAAGGAGCTTTGCTTGAGATGATGTTTCGGCGACTTTACGCTCCAATGCTTCACGGGCATTTTTTTCAACCATATTCATTAACATCAGATTAGTACCGCGCTGAGGCATGGTAATAGTTACCTTACGTTCTGCCTTAAGGGTAAGTGCATCTTCCAGTAAAGGTTTTTGTTTGATGGCACTGTTAATGAGAATTTTCTTTGGTGGCGGTTTGTTGTCATAAAATTGTGACATAAAAGCTGGTAAAATTTCGTCAATATTTTGTTCTTTATCATGACGCGGGAAATAAGCTTTATTGCCCCAGTTTTGCCCGGCGCGATAGAAAAATACCTGCACGCAGGTCTGCCCACCACTTTTAAAGGCGGCAATGACGTCTGCTTCATTTAATTTGCCGTCGGTTATATCCTGCTTGCTTTGCACGGCTGCGAGGGCTTTTAACCGGTCACGGTAAACGGCGGCCAATTCATATTGTTTGTCAGAACTGGCTTTTTCCATTTTTTTAATAAAACGTTTTTTTATAGCGTCGCTTTTCCCGCTAAGAAAATCATGTGCTTCACCCACCATGGAATCATAGTCACGATTAGAAATTTTATCGACACAAGGGGCAGAGCAACGTTTTATTTGATAGAGCAGACAAGGGCGGCTTCGGTTATTGAAAATACTATCACTACACGTTCTAAGGGAAAAAGCTTTCTGTAATATATTCAGTGACGCATTAACTGCACCAACGGAAGCAAAGGGCCCAAAATAGAACCCTTCTTTTTTCTTTGCACCGCGATGCTTTAGCACACGAGGGCTTTTATGGGTTTTATCAATAAGGATATAGGGAAATGATTTATCATCGCGTAGAAGAATATTATAGTGCGGTTTATACTTCTTGATTAAATTCGCTTCGAGGAGCAATGCTTCAACCTCAGTATGGGTAGTAACAAATTCCATCGTTCGGGTGAGGGTGACCATTTTTGCAATTCTATGGGATAAACCGCGCAGATTTGTGTAGCTCTTCACACGGTTGGTCAGATTCTTTGCTTTACCAACATAAAGGACCTTTTCGTCGTCACCAAGCATACGGTAAACCCCTGGGTTTGAACCGAGGTTTTTTAAATATGATTTTATGATTTCAACGCCGTCTTCCATGACTGTAATTTATATCCAATTTCTGTTAAATGTCCAATCCCATTTTCTGGTTTCATTTGTAACAACGTTTAAATAATATGGTTAAGAAAAAATAAATATTCAACTGAATCAAGGGCTAACCGGACATGAACAGATTCGTCAAAAACTTATCCACTGAATCTGTGGATAAAATCGTGTATAACTTTTTATCAGGATTAAAAGTTGGCAGAACCATTGAGGTTATAGCAAATTGCCTATTTTTTAGGCATTTAAATTAAGTCATTGTTTTAACTGGATTATATCAATGTCAATAAAGTATTTATTTATATTTTTAAATAAATTGGATTCGTAATAAAAACAAAATCCCCTAAATCAACCGCTGTTAACAACTTTTAAAAAAGAACAAAAAAGAACAAAAAAATATATGCTGATTTTTCAATGATTTAACATAAGTGTAATAATTATTATTACACAATTTATTGTAAATATACTTAAGTCCGGTGACGTTCAATTTCCACGCCAACACTTGTTGTGTTTTCGATGGCTTCAAGTTTTTCAATGCGTACTCTCACCGAAACTATACGGGTATCAATCATGTTATATTCGGCTATTTTTTCAGCCAATGTTTCAACAAGTTCAAAATGCCCGGAAGAAACAATATTTTTAATATTGTTAACGACCTTTTCATAACAAACGACATTTACATATTCGTCGTTAAGTGGTGCGCTATCTTCTTTAACGCAAAGGTCAATATTTATACGAATTTTTTGACGGTCTTCTTTTTCATGATCATAAATGCCTATTGAACTCGGGATCAACAGATCACGCACAAACACGTGACGCACACTACGCGAGGCATCAGCATATTTAATTGAGGTAACGTTATTCTTGTGTACTTCTTGTGACATTGTCAAAAAATCCTGATTAATTAACCCCTAGGGTCAATATATATATAATATAGACGCTCATAAATACCAAGCCCGTCATTCTGTTAAAACGTATTTTCCATACTATAAAGGGTATAAGTGCTGCCGATGAAACAATCATAACCCATAGATCAACGCTTAAGAAGCTCTCTGGTATGGCTATATCGGTGATAAATGCCGTACCGCTCATGATGGCATATAGGTTAAAAATATTGCTACCTATCACATTGCCGAGCGCAACATCACCATGATTTTTACGGGCGGCAACAAAGGCTGTTACCAATTCTGGAAGACTTGTACCAATTGCGACAATAGTCAAACCTATGACCGCTTCTGACACATTAAATGACGTGGCAATAACCACTGCACCTTCCACAAGAATATAGGCACCATAAACAAGCCCGATAATACCAATGAAAATATATAGACTGGCGCGGGGTGTTGCGAGTGGTTTTTCCGGCAGCTCGTCTAGATCTTCATATGCATGATCAGCAATGCGTTGATCCTCGGCAATTTGATCATCATCAAGCCTGCCAAGTTGATAAGAATTATACAGAAAGGCAACAAGCAGAACCATCAAAAACACTGCATGCATAATTGTTAGAGGTCCCATCCAACACAGCATGATAAAGAGCACCGTACCGCCTAACATAATGAAATAGTTTCGCTTCACTTCACTACTGTCACATACGAATGGGTAAAATATTGCAGGCAGACCAATTACCAGAAGGATATTTGCAATATTGCTTCCGACCACATTACCAAGCGCCAGTGTAGGTACGCCAGTAAGCGCGGCATCAACACCAACAACAAGTTCCGGGGCAGAAGTACCAAAGGCAATGACCGTTAAACCAATGACAAGTTTACTTAAGCCTAGGTTTTCAGCAATTGATACTGCACCGCGGATCATTATGTCCCCAGCAACAACAAGTAATATTAAACCAACTATAACTTCGAGATAGGCCAATTCACGTTCACCATTAATATTTTAAAACTACGCCTATATAATTGGAAAATGTATGCTTGAAAAGAATAATCAACACATCTGATCACGATAAGCTGTTTACTTGAAATAATTAATAACGATTGATGCTTTTCCTAGGTCATGCGTGTTGTGTTTTAATATTTAATCTTAATGTTAAAT
>JAESUD010000024.1 GCA_016763335.1 Emcibacteraceae bacterium
AAGCCGCATCTTCCTTCGACAAGCGTAATACTTCAACCTCCTGCTCTTCTGATGATAGGCCGGAAAGGTCACTTAACAGAAGAGGAAGCTCATATTCTTCCTGGATCACCTGACAGACAATACCGTCTTCTTCCTTGAAAATGGTTCTTAAAACCTCATGACGATCAATAATTGTCGTTATCGTGTCCATAAAAGCGGAACGATCTAAACTTCCCTCAAAACGGAAAGCGCCAGGAATATTATATTGGGCACTCCCTTCACCAAGCTGGTCAATAAACCATAAACGCTGCTGGGCATAAGAAAGTGGCAACACACCGCCCCGGTCAGCAACTTCAATAGCTGGCAACATAAAGTCACTATTATCCGCATCAAGTGCAGTGGCCAAGCCCTCAACCGTAGGTTCCTCGAAAAGAACCTTAAGGCTAACTTCACTGTCAAATTCAGACCGAACCAGACTGATCAACCTCGTTGCAAGAAGAGAATGACCCCCCAGCTCAAAGAAATTGTCATGGATACCTAGACGATCAACCTTCAACACCTCAGACCAGATATCACAGAGCCTCTCCTCAACCTCAGTACGAGGACCAACATATTCCCCACGCTGCAAGTCACCTTCACCAGGAACAGGTAAAGACTTCCGGTCAACCTTTCCATTGGACGTCAGTGGGATATTATCCATAAACACATAAACATCAGGAACCATGTAATCTGGAAGGTAGGTACTTAGATGCTGCTTAATGGTTTGTATGTCCTGTCGATCACCTTGTAGAACAACATAGGCGGCAAGATAATTATTTGTATGATCATCTTCCAAGGCGAGGACAATGTTATCCCTAACAAGCTTACATTGAGATAAAACTGCTTCAACTTCACCTAGTTCAGTTCTAAAGCCCCTGATCTGTACCTGGTTATCAAGCCGGCCAATAAAGTTCAGAGTGCCATCCGGCAACCAACGACCTAAATCACCTGTTCGATAAAGCCGATCTCCTTCATCATCACTAAACGGGTTTTGAATAAACCTTTCCGCTGTCATCTCCGGCTGATTAAGATAACCACGTGCCACACCAACACCACCAATGCAAATCTCTCCCGCGGCAACAATCGGCAACAATCTCTGATCGCCATCCAGAATGTAAATGCTGCCATTCGCCAAAGGTGTACCAATAGAAAGTGGTTTTGAATAATCAAGATCACTCGGATTTGTTTGATAAAAACAACAACCAACTGTGCCTTCTGCAGGACCGTATTGATTAATGAAACGCATATCATCAAACTCACACCAGGGCTCAATCATACTGCCAAGCAACGCTTCACCGCCAACCACAAAAGTCTCCGTAAGCTTACCCATTTTCTCGGGAGGACATAAATCGGCAATCACTTTAAGATGAGATGGCGTCACTTTTATAAAACGCCATCCCGCATGATCCCTATCATGGCGCAATAAATCTTCATGTCCTTTGCCAATATCCGGAACAATAACCAAACTACAACCGAGCAAGAAGGTTGGGAACACTGATGTCAATGGGCCGGCAAACGAGATTGGAGAGATCATCGGCACTTCCATCAAGTCACTGTCCGGAAGCTCATTAATCAAAGCCGCAACAAAGTTAACCAAACTACGGTGTTCTATCACAGCCCCTTTGGGCTGCCCTGTAGAGCCTGAACTATAAATCACATTAGAGATATGACGAGGACCAACAGTTGTCTTTGGGTTACTGATTTTATAACGTTGCAAAAATTTATCTGCATCCTGGTCAAAGCAGAAGATATCAACCCCCGCGTCTTTTACCTGATCAACAAACTTCTCATTCGATAGAACAATCTCAATGCCAGAGTTACCAATCATAAATCCGAGACGAGCTTTGGGATAATCAGGCTCAAGGGGAACATATCCCCCACCCGCTTTTAAAATACCCATAATGCCAATGATCAACTCTATGGATCGATCAACACAGAGTCCAACCAACATGTCAGGCTTAACGCCTTGCTCTATCAGATAATGAGCAAGTTGGTTCGACCGCTCATTAAGTTCTTTGTAAGTGAGCTCATCATCCTCATAAACAACCGCAACAGCATCAGGGGACTTCTCAACTTGTGCCTCAAATAACACATGAATACACTGATCAGAAGGATAAGCAACAGCCGTATCGTTAAACTCAACCAATAACTGATGCTCTTCTTCGCTCCTTAAAAGAGATACACTGTTAATTAATTTATCAGACTGGTTATCAGACAATTCTAAGAGTATCAGCTCCAAATGACCTGATAATTGTTCTATGATTTTAACAGAAAAAATATCTGCTTGGTATTTTAATATCAGTTCCAGACGATCAGACGGTTGAGCCAAAATAGTAAGCGCATACTCACTATCTGCTTTCAAATTGAAATTTTCTGTTGAAAAAAAGTTTCTTTTTGCTGCTTTATTAAATATTACAGCTACAGGATAGTTCTCAAAGACAATAAGGCTATCAAACAATGGTGCGCCCCTAGGAATATCACTCAGACCCTGTATCTCTGGAAGTGACAGATAACCATATTCCTCACGGCTGATATTTTCTTGATGAACTTTTCTTATCAGTTCTTCTATGGTGGGGTTATCCTTAAAGCTTACCTTCACCGGCACACTGTTGATAAACAGCCCCATCATCGTCTCTACACCCGGAAGATCAGCAGGGCGACCCGAGATAGTAGAACCAAAGACGATGTCCTCCTCCCCGCTATAACGATGAAGCAAATAAGACCACGCAACCTGCAAAATAACATTCATCGTACTCTGCGTCGACTTAGCCAAAACCGCAAGCTTTTCACTAACTTCCTCAGACAAACTTAAATGATATTCCCGAGGACCCGTAACCGCTTCATCAACTGGTAATTTATCCATCACAAGTGGCGTTGGAGTATCTATGCCTGACAAATGGTCTTTCCAGAATGCTGCCGCCGCTTTCTTGTCCCGACCCTTCAACCACCCTATATAATGACTATAAGGAACAACATCGAGCAAAGACGGTTCTCTGCCTTCCACAAAAGCATAATAACATTCAACAACCTCACCAAAAACAACCGGCATACACCAGCCGTCCATCAACGCATGATGATGGGACCAGATAAAATGGTATCGATTATCAGAAAGACGCAACAAGCTGATCCGCATCAGCGGTGCAACACCAAAATCAAAACCAGACGCTTTATCTTCAGTCACATAGTCCGATAACCGAGTAGTTTGAATTTCAGACGGCATATCCCGCCAATCCTCAACAGCAAAGGGTAATTCAGCAATACTTAAAACCAGCTGATGGATATCCTCACTCTCCAGACCAACAAAACAGGTCCTGAATATATCATGGCGAGCAACAATATGATCCCAGGCCTTCTTAAAACCATCAACATCCAACTCACCAACAAGATCACAGCTCAGTTGAGTCGTGTAACCCGAACCACCATCATCCAATAACCCATGAAAAACCATTCCACGCTGCATCGGTGTCGAAATGTAGAGATC
>JAESUD010000253.1 GCA_016763335.1 Emcibacteraceae bacterium
GCTTTTAAGCGAGCCACAATGTCATCCATGTTTTGCGCCCCGCCGCTATCGACAACATATATCGTTTCTGCACCATAGCTTTCCATTAATTTTGCTTGTTGTGCAAGAAGCGCGGGTTCGATCATATGGCTCATCATCAGAAAGCCAACTGTGTCCATACCTAATTCACGGGCACATTCAATATGCTGTTTTGAGACGTCTGCTTCAGTGCAATGCGTTGCAATTCGCACCGACCTTACGCCCAAATTATAGGCTCTTTTTAAATCGTCCTTGGTTCCTATCCCCGGAAGCAATAAAGTTGTTAATACTGCATTATTAAGAACATCAGCAACAGCCTCCAGCCATTCCCAATCGGTGTGGGCACCAAAGCCATAATTGGAACTAGCTCCACTTAATCCATCACCGTGGGCTACTTCGATTGCATCCACTCCTGCGTCGTCCAGAGCTTTTGCTATTTTTTGCATTTGTTCAATGCCATACATGTGAAGTATCGCGTGCATTCCATCACGCAGAGTTACATCTTGGATATAAAGTTTATTGTTGGTCATTATGCCGCCTTTTGGAATTTAAGTTTCACTATTTTTTCACCTGTGCCCATCGCAGCAGATGTCATGATATCCAAATTTCCAGCGTATGCTGGCAAGTAATGTGCGGCACCTTCAACTTCCAAATAGACGGACGTTTTTATACCTTCAAATTCACCATAGCCAGGTATTTTCAAAGGGTTGTTAGAACCAAATCTTTCAAATTGAATTTTTTGCTTCAATCTGTATCCAGGGACATAACTTTGGACCTGCTTCACCATTTCTTCCACGGCTGCCTCAATTCTCTTTTCATCGACTATTTCACTTAGTACGAGAACCGTATCTCGCATCAGTACGGGAGGTTCTGCAGGATTAAGAATAATAATCGCTTTGCCACGTTTTGCTCCGCCAACCTGTTCAATTGCTCTTGAGGTAGTTTCAGTGAATTCATCAATGTTTGCGCGTGTCCCGGGACCAGCAGATTTCGATGAAATACTAGCAATAATTTCAGCGTAATGGACCTCTGCAACACTTGATATTGCAGCGACAATTGGAATTGTAGCTTGTCCTCCGCAAGTTACCATATTGACGTTCGAAAGTTCCAAACTGTCATCTAAATTGACCACGGGTACAGTATATGGACCGATAGCTGCTGGCGTAAGATCAATTATTATTTTACCAAATTCCTTACATGCTGCGTCATGGGCCATATGTGCGTATGCTGTAGTTGCGTCAAATACGAGCTTTATTTCTTTCCATTCGTCCATGCAGACAAGCCCGTCCATACCTTCCGCTGTAACACTTACGCCAAGACGTTTGGCTCTAGCAAGTCCATCGGAATTTGGGTCAATACCCACCATCACCGAGACTTCTAAAAGATCACTGGTTTTCATGATTTTAATCATTAGGTCGGTTCCTATATTACCAGACCCGATAATAGCACATTTAATTTTAGGCATTATTTATCTCCATTCGCAAATGAGGCGGTAACAGAGCCTAATCCAGAAATCCGAGCCTCGAATATATCTCCTGGACTTGCAGTGACCATAGGCCCCAAAGCACCGCTAAGAATTATATCACCCGCAATTAATGGCTGTTCAAATTCAGCCATTTTATTAGCGAGCCAAACTACGGCATTCAATGGATTTCCAAGACACGCTTGGCCTGCGCCAAGAGATACTTGCTCTCCCCGCCTTTCCATTACCATGCCGCATAATCTCATATCTATATCGTTTATCTGTTTTGGCGAATTACCCAAAACGAAAAGCCCCGATGAAGCATTGTCAGCAATAGTGTCTACTATATTAATATCCCAAGCTTCAATTCTACTGCCAACAATTTCAATGGCGGGCAAAATATACGCAACCGCATTAATAATATCTGCAATGGTATATTTTTTTTGGTTCAGGTCTTTCTCAAGAACAAAGGCTATCTCTGCTTCTACTTTAGGCTGCATAACCTGAGCAGTCCTAATTTCTTCGTGTTCGCTAATTGCCATATCTGAATAAAGGATTCCAAAATCCGGTTGATCAACGCCCAACTGATTTTGTACAGATTTCGATGTTAAACCAATTTTGTGTCCAATAGGTTCTCTGCCATGAGTAACCCAATGGTCCGTATTAAGTTTCTGTACAGCGTAAGCTGCTTTAATATCGTCATCAGGAAGTAGTGAACGAATAGCTTTTATAGGTATTCCGCTATCATAGCTTTGCAAAAGTTTCTTTGCAGCAATGTTTATGTTGTCACTCATTATAGTTATCTTTCCTGGATAATATTATTATAGCTTTATGCATATGTTTAGGGGTTCTGAATAAAAGTCGAGTGAGTGAATACCGCCCTCTCTACCAATCCCAGATAGCTTGACGCCCCCAAAGGGTGTTCTCAAATCACGTAAAAACCAATCGTTAACCCAACAAATACCGACCTCCATTTGGCGAGCTACTCTGTGCGCGCGCTTCAAATCCGAGGTCCATAATGCCGCTGCTAAGCCGTACACGGTGTCGTTCGCCTTAGAAACCACCTCTTCTTCTGTATCGAATGGTGAAATATGACATACTGGTCCGAATATCTCTTCTTTCACACAGCGAGCATCTTCTGATAGGCCCGTCCATATAGTTGGGTTTACAAATGCTCCGTTGTCACGTTCATCGCCAAAATGAGGAATATCACCCCCAGTGATTACGTTTGCACCTTCTTTCACAGCAAGTGCGAAATATGCTAAAACCTTGTCTCGATGTTTACGTGAAACTAATGGCCCCATATCTGATCCATCATCTGGCCTGCCCACTTTAATTTTTTCGGCTTCCACTTTCAATGCAGTCACAAATTTATCGAAGATTGGGCGCTCCACATAAACACGTTCCGAACAAAGGCAAACCTGACCACAATTGGAAAAAACTGACCGAACTGTACCTGCTACGGCTTCATCAAAATTAGCATCCTCAAATATAATAGCTGCATTCTTTCCTCCCAATTCGAATGAGACAGGCTTCACGCCTTCTGCAGCGCTTTTCATAATGGCGGTGCCGGTGCTTGATTCTCCGGTAAAAGTAATGCAATCAATATGATCGTGGCTCACAAGAAACTCACCTGCGGATTTCGGACCAAATCCGTGAACCAAATTAAATACTCCTTTTGGTATACCAACTTCATCCATAACCTCAGCTAATAACGTTGCGGTGGAGGGAGTTTCTTCTGAGGGCTTAACGACAACAGTATTTCCGGCAGCAAGTGCAGGTGCTACTTTCCATGTCATTAAAAGCAAAGGTAGATTCCACGGAGAGACTATTGCAACAACACCAACTGGTTTATTGACAGCGTAATTTAATGCCCCGCAACCGTCCGGTGTATCCATTTCAAAACAAGGTGCCGGTCTGGTTTTTATGAGATCTGCGAATACTCTGAAATTTGCCGCACCGCGAGGAATGTCAATATTATTTACCTGATAATATGATTTACCAGTATCGGCAATTTCTGCAGCAACAAAATCATCAAACCGGTCTTCTATACCATCAGCAACAGCATGCAGTAGGCTTGACCTTTGCTCAAGGCCCATTTTGCTCCATTCACCCGTTAACGCTTCTTTAGCGGCTAATACAGCATTATTGACAATACCCACATCGGCTTCTGCCACATAGTTAACTAAAACTCCATCTACGGGATTAATATTTTCAAACGAAGAATTGCTTTGCACGAATTCACCCGCAATGTAATTCATCAAAGTTTTCTGTTGTTTGGATGGCATGACATTTTCCTAATCCTGAATTTCAAGCAAATATACCAAACTAAATTTTTTCGGATAATAATATTATAGACCATTGCTATAACAAATTGTTATATTAAGGAATCATACCTTATGTATTAATGGAAAATAAATTATGCTTAGTAATCAACTTGAACATCGGCTTTTATCACAGCTAAAACTTAAACATTTGCAGTTATTAGTTGTTCTTGATGAACAACGAAATATTTCAAGGGCATCAAAAAAATTAAACATGGCACAACCTGCCGCCACAAAAAATATAAAGAGTTTGGAAACCTTGTTGGAGATGACATTGTTCAAAAGGTCTTCTCGCGGTGTAGTTCCAACATTATATGGAGAGACGCTAATAAAGTATGCAAAACTAATTCTTGCTCAAGTCAGACATGCTAGTGAAGAACTAATTTCGCTGAAGAACGGTAGCAGTGGGCACTTAACAATCGGCACGTTATTAGCAGCTTCTGCTATTTTAATACCTAAAGCATTATTAGCAATGAAAGCAGAGCGGCCAGATATAAACATAACTCTAATAGAAGGAACAAATGATAAATTAATGCCTGCCCTTAGGGTAGGGGAAATAGATGCAGTAATTGGTAGATTGCCGGAATTTCGTGAAAGAGAAGGATTAAAGCAGCACCCTCTTTATGAAGAACCCGTTTCTATTGTTGTAAGAAAAGGTCATCCCTTGCTAAAATACAAACAACTGGAACTTAAGGACATATCCAAACATGATTGGATTTTACCTCTGTCACAAACTACTTTAAGAAGGCAAATTGAATCGGCATTTCGAAATTCAAGCCTAGAACTCCCCCATAACACAATTGAATCAATTTCCATGTTGGTAAACCATAAGCTACTGATTGAGACAGATATGATTGCTGTCATGCCTTTTCAGGCAATCAGTAGCTATTCAGATCTAGCATGCCTTCCAATTCAATTGGAAGAAACAAAAAGTTGTGTAGGTGTTACCGTTAGGTCACAAGACTTCTATTCCCCAACCTTACAATACTTTCTAGATACTCTTGATGAGGTTCTTAAAGCTGATTACAAATATGACTAACGAGCAAAACTATTCCATTTTGTTATATTAAACACCTATACTATTATTATTATTTGAATTAAATAATCTTATTATGTAATTTTTATATTGATTGTAGAGAGAACATATGACGAAACTTACCGAGGAATATTTTTTAGAGCTAGACAAAAATGACGAATTAGCACGATTTAGAGATGAGTTTTATATTCCTGAGGATACTATTTATCTTGATGGAAATTCACTTGGTGCCATGCCATTGAAAGCAATGCAGAGGGCACAGAAGATTGTAGAGGATGAATGGGGAAAAAACCTTATTAAAAGCTGGAACACAGCGGGATGGTTTGAGCTACCTTATAAGCTAGGAGATAAAATTGCTTCACTCATCGGCGCGAATGGCGGTGAAGTCGTTGTTACGGATTCAACTGGCATTAACATATTTAAAGTAATTTCTGCTGCACTTTCAATCCGCCCTGAGCGTTCAGTAATAGTAATGGAAGGTAGTAATTTTCCAACAGATAACTATATGGCCCAAGGATTAGTGGAATTACTAGGGCACAAACATGAGATAAGATTTGCTGAGATTGACACTCTGATCGATGCCATAGATCAAGATGTTGCAGTAATCTGCTTATCAATGTTCATTATAAGACCGGTCATATTCTTGATATGAAAACCATCACCGAAAAAGCTCATTCTGTAGGTGCATTAGCCATATGGGATTTGTGTCATAGCGCCGGTGCCATTGAAGTTGAACTTAATAATTGTAATGCAGATTTTGCTGTCGGGTGCACTTATAAATATTTGAATGGCGGGCCCGGCAGCCCCGCTTTCATTTTTGCAGCACATCGCCATCACGGAGAAGCGTTACAGCCTTTAACTGGCTGGTGGGGGCATAAAGACCCTTTTATGTTCGAAAGAGATTATAGGCCCGCTCCAGGAATA
>JAESUD010000254.1 GCA_016763335.1 Emcibacteraceae bacterium
GGGTCTTGTCTTGGACCAAATACATTGAAATATCTTAATCCCACTGATTTAAAATCATATGTTCTGTAAAAAACATCAGCGTAAAGCTCATTGACATATTTTGTCACGGCATAGGGGGAAAGAGGGTTGCCGATTTTATCTTCAACTTTTGGCAAGTCAGGATGATCGCCATAGGTTGAACTAGATGCGGCATAAATAAAACTTTCCACACCTTCTTCTTTTGCGGCAGTAAGCATATTAAGAAAACCGGTAATATTCGAAGCGTTAGTATTAACCGGATTGGCGATTGAGCGCGGGACCGAGCCAAGTGCGGCCTGATGCAGAACATACTCGATGTTTTTTACGGCATCCACGCATGTTGGATAATCGCAAATATCGCCTTCAACAAATTTAAAGCGTGACCATTGCTCATCGCTTACGATATTTTTTACGGCATCCAGGTTATGTTGATGCCCAGTTGAGAAATTATCAAGCCCAATGACGGTTTGATCAAGACCGAGGAGTGTTTCTAATAGGTTTGATCCGATAAAACCGGCAACACCTGTAACAAGCCATTTTTTTGGGGAAGCAGATAATTTTTTAGTTATTTCATTATATTTCATTAAATAAATATCTTTTTAAAATTTTATTATCCTTTTTAATGTCTTTAAGAATAATTATCAAGTTTCTGTCGTTTTTTTTATGCTTAATACTAGACCGGAAAATACAATTCAGTATATAAGACAATCATGGAAAATAATATTAAATCAAAAATAACCGTTATCGGCTTTGTTGTCTTTGTACTGGTAATTTATACGGGAAGTTATTTTTATACGAAAAGTAATAACGAACGATTACTTTCTGCACCGAGGGTGGTGTTGTTGATCGGCGATGATACGCAGGTCAATATAGATTTTAAAAATTTGAATATTGATCAGCGCCGTGAAGAAATCCGCACCATGTTACGTCTTGGAATGATTTATTCATTATCACAATCGCAATTTGATAGCGGTACGACGGATATTGTTGAATATTTAGCTGACCGAGATATCGGCGATCGTTATGTGGTCGCCAATTGCCAAGACTATAGCGCGACAATCAAGAAAACGATGGAAGTTGTGGCAAAGGCAAAATTAAAAACAAGCTGGATTTTTTATGCTTGCGGCATTTAATCCATAAGTCCTGCTTTCTTAAAACTTTTTAAATAATATAAACTGTCTTCTTCGCGGTGGAACCATTTCGCGCATTCCGCAACCGCATGTTCGGCAAAGTCGGGATAAAGCCGGATGAGGTTTTTCCGCGCTAAGATGCGTGCTTTTTCATCACCAAGTTCTGTGCAAATAACGGCTTGAAGCGCATATGGCCAGAACCAGTCTGGCGTTTCAATAGTGCTGACATATTGGGATGCTTGTTCAAATTCCTCTTTTAGGAAGTGGCTGTGAAAAAGTGCGAACTGGCACCAGCTAGGATGTTGCGGGTTTAAGGCCATGGCTTTTTTAACCAGCGCTAAACCCTGTTCGATCTCGCCCATAAGGCAGAGGTATACACCGCTATCAGCAAGCACCGCTGGGCTATTCGGCGCGATACTAAGCCCCATTTTAATGTTGTTTTGAAATTTATCCCATTCGCCATTGTGATAATGGATGATGGTTATGGCATAAAAAGCGATGGAAAATTGCGGACTAAGAGAAATTGATTTCTCGGCTAGTTCCTGCGCTCGGGTTAAAGCTGGCACAGGGTCATTTTTTATATTAAAGCTAAAGCGGTATTCATCAAGTGCAAGAATGAAAGTCCAGCCCATGCGTCAGCATAATAGGGGTCTAGTTTGATGGCACTTTCCAAGCTGTCCCTGGCTTTTAAATGGGCCTGCGGGGATAGCTCAAATAAATAATCGTGGAAAAGCAGCATACTTTTATAGGCTTCCATAAATTCGGTGCTGCTGCGTTTCATATTAACGGCACTGTTGCGCATGATCGTGCCGTATGCATCGCCGATTGTCGCGCTTACCTGGCTGGCGATTTCATCCTGAACGATAATTATATTTTCAGGGTTTAAGATGCGATCATATTTTTCGGTCCAGATTATTGCACCGTTTGTGCCATTTATTAATGCAGCACTGACCCGGACATTGGCCCCGGCCTGGCGGATGCTGCCTTCTAAGACATAATGTGTCTCTAACTCTTTGGAAAGCTCGCGTATATCGACAGCCTTACCCTTATAAAGTGATGTGACTTTACGGCTTATGACATATAGGCTCGGGCTCATACTAAGTTGGTTTATTATTTCTTCTGTAATGCCATCAGCGAAAATGCTGAGATTACCTTTCTCACCGATAAATTCAAATGGCAGTACGGCAATAGCCGGACCAGTTGGCGGTGCGGCGGCGGCATTAATAATCGAATCAGTAGTCGATTTTACCGGTTTATAATTATTTTTTTCAAAGGTGGGCTCGTAATTTCCTTTTGGTAAATTTATAAGGACTTTGTCTTCTTTTCCTTCGCCCATATAATAATGCTCAAGTAGCCTGCGAAGTCGTCCTGCTTCCACACGGACAATGGCATCTGCAGCCGGATCAAAGCTTTCATCCTTGTCAAAAACTTCTAGCCCAAGTGTATAACCCTTGATCAGCGCAGCATTTCCGTTCAGGGTTTCGTTCACAACATATGATAAAAAGCGCTGAAGACGATTTTTGTTTTCAAACAATGTGCTGCACAGGATTTTATCCAGCTGTGCTTTTATATTTTTAGAAGATATGGAAATGTTAGTCTCGTTAGCTAGTTAAAGTCACAAGTTTATAACATACAATTTATAGCAATAATGAGAAGGAAAAATTTTATCTTTCGATCATATCTCTACTTATTATTATGCGCTGGATATCTGAAGTTCCTTCGTATATCTGACAAACTCTGACATCTCTGTATATTCTTTCAAGTGGGAAATCCTCAAGGTAACCATACCCGCCTAATGTCTGAATGGCATCAGAGCATACCTTTTCTGCCATTTTTGAGGCAAATAATTTTGCCATTGCCGCTTCTTTCAAGCACGGAATACCCTGATCTTTTAAAGAAGCAGCGTTTAGAACCATAAGCCTTGCTGCTTCGAGTTCTGTCGCCATATTAGCGAGTCGGAAGCCAACGGCCTGATGGTGGATAATTTTTTTACCAAATGTAACGCGTTCATTTGCATATTTTGTGGCAATTTCGAGGGCGGAACGTGCCATGCCAACGCTTTGGGCGGCGATGCCGATGCGGCCAGTTTCTAAATTAGAAAGGGCAAGTTTATATCCGCCACCTAGTTCCCCAAGAAGCATATCATCACTTACATTAAGATCATCAAAGTTCAAGGCGCAGGTATCAGATGCTTTTTGTCCAAGTTTTTTTTCAATATTGGCAACTGAATAGCCAGGGGCATCTGTTGGCACTAGAAATGCGGTGATGCCTTTTTTGCCAGCGTCAGGGTCAGTGACTGCGAAGATGATCGCATATTGTGCTATTTTACCGTTACTAATGAACATTTTTGAGCCGTTAATTACCCAGCCATTATTGGTTTTTACCGCTCTGGTTTTTAAATTGCTGGCATCCGATCCGGCTCCAGATTCGGTTAAGCAAAAAGCGATAAATTTTTTGCCTTGGGCAAGCGGTGTAAGAATATCTCTTTTCTGCTTTTCAGTCCCGGCATTTTCGATGAGTGATAAGCTCGGGGAATTTGTAACGCTCATCACGGTGCTGATAGCACCGTCACCTGCGGCAATTTCCATGAGCGCAAGCGCATAAGAAATATAGTCAGTGCCTGCGCCGCCCCATTCGTCTGAAGTGGTCATGCCCATTAAACCAAGTGCGCCCATTTTATGCAGGACATCGATGGGAAATTCACATTTGCGGTCCCATTCGGCGGCGTGCGGTGCAAGCTCATTGCCGGCAAAATCCCGCGCCATGTCACGGATCATATTCTGTTCTTCAGTGAGGATCATTTTGGGACTCCTTTTTTAAAGTAATTCTACCGCCAGTGCTGTTGCTTCACCGCCGCCAATACAAAGACTGGCAATGCCGCGTTTTTTACCGTGGGTTTTAAGGGCGGCGATCAGCGTGATAATAATTCTTGAGCCTGATGAACCAACAGGATGGCCAAGGGCGCAAGCCCCGCCGTGGACATTCACTTTATCATGTGAAATGTTTAAATCATGCATTGCTGCCATGGTTACCACGGCGAACGCTTCATTAATTTCATACAGATCAACATCTTTATCGGTCCAACCGGTTTTTTCATAAAGCTTTTTCATGGCACCAACAGGGGCGGTTGTGAACCAGCAGGATTGTTGCGCATGAACGCTATGGTCAATAATTTTTGCGATCGGTGTTAAGCCGCGTTTTTCGGCTTCTGATGCTTTCATCATTACCAGTGCAGATGCACCGTCTGAAATTGAGCTAGAATTTGCGGCGGTTACAGTGCCGTCTTTGGCAAAAGCTGGTCTTAAGTTTGGAATTTTTTCCGGGCGCGCTTTTGCCGGTTGCTCATCGGTATCAAAAACGGTTTCGCCTTTTCTGCTTTTTACTGTGACGGGGCTTATTTCACTTTTAAAATAACCTTTTTCGATGGCTTCATTGGCACGGGCCAGTGACGTTAAGGCAAACGCATCTTGTTCTTCGCGGCTAAAACCATATTTTTCAGCAGTATTTTCGGCAAAGGTTCCCATTAATTTTCCCTTGTCATAGGCGTCTTCAAGGCCGTCTAAAAACATATGATCTTTAACATCTGTATGGCCAATACGGGCACCAGAGCGCATTTTTGGTAGCAAATAAGGTGAATTGCTCATGCTTTCCATGCCACCAGCGATCATAATTGTTGCTGACCCTGCTTTGATGGCGTTGCTGGCCATGATGACGGTTTCCATGCCGCTACCGCACATTTTATTGACGGTGGTGCAGGCAGTATCAAGCGAAAGTCCCGCGCCAATTGCCGCTTGTCTCGCTGGCGCTTGGCCCAGTCCGGCGGGCAGAACACAGCCCATATAAGCTTGGTCAATATCGTCCGGGTTTACATTTGCTTGTTCAAGGGCGCCTTTAATAGCGGTCGAGCCAAGTTCAGGGGCTGTTACAGTGGCAAAATCACCTTGAAACCCACCCATTGGTGTGCGAGACATACCAACAATAACAATTGGATCAGTGGTCATGAGAATATCTCCAGAAAATTAGATATGTTTTTAAAATTAATTTATGTTACTATTCAGTAACAATATAAGCTCGAATGTGGCCATTAGCAAGATATATGGGTTTATTTTATCAATTGGACGATAAAAAATGCAACAAAGCCTGACAAGAGAAGAAAAGCGCAAGATCAAACTTGATGTTATTTTACGAAATGCCGCCAAGGCATTTATGGAGCGGGGCTATTATAAAACTTCGCTTGATGATATTGCGCGGATGCAAAATGTTACCAAGCCGACCCTTTATTACTATATAAAAAATAAAGAAGATATTCTGGTTAAATGTGAAGAGCAGACCTGCGGTAGAATTAATGCAATGCTTGATGATGTCATGGCAGAAAAACTTTCCGGCTTTGACATGCTTCATCTTTTTATCAAGGAATATATTAAGATAATCACTGATGATGTTGCCCGTTGTCATGTGCGCCATAGAGGACAAATGGAAGACGATGTTTTGAAAGCCAAAAGCATTGAAAACCATAAAGATATTGAGTTTAGGGTGCGTGAAATTATTCGCCTCGGGATAAAAGATCACTCGGTACGGGACTGTAATTCAACCATATTGGCGATACTGCTTTTTGACAGTTTGAACGGTATTACTTCATGGTATCATTCGGACGGTAAAGTGAGTGAAAACGAGCTGATTGATGAAGTGCTGGCATTGGTTGGTGTGGGTGTTAAGGGCTAATGAAATGAGTGATTTTGTCGATAAAATAAGAGAAGGAAATCGCCGGGCTATTGCCAAGGCGATTACCCTTATGGAATCGTCCCGTGATGATCATCAGAATGAAGCAAGAGAATTGCTTACAGAATTGCTTCCCTTTACCGGAAATGCGATCCGCATAGGACTTACCGGGGTTCCGGGCGTAGGAAAATCGACCTTCATTGAAGGGTTTGGTAAAATGTTAACGGGCAGGGGGCTTAAGGTTGCTGTTCTTGCCGTTGATCCATCATCACAAATTTCTGGTGGCTCTATTCTTGGTGATAAAACCAGAATGGAAGAACTGGCCCGCGACGATATGGCGTTTATCCGCCCAACACCATCAAAAGGAACATTGGGCGGAACGGCCCGCTATACCCGTGAAGCAATGATGATACTGGAAGCGGCGGGGTTTGAGGTGATTATTGTTGAAACCGTTGGGGTCGGGCAATCAGAAGTAGCGGTTGCTGATCTGGTGGATATGTTTTTGTTGCTGTTATCGCCCGGCGGTGGTGATGAACTACAGGGCATCAAGCGCGGAATTATGGAACTGGCAGATTTGATTATCGTCAATAAAGCCGATGGTGATTTTAAAGATGCCGCAAGATTAGCTGCATCAGATTGCCGAAATGCCCTTCATTTTATGAAAGCAAGATGCCCTGACTGGACCGTTGATGTGCTTGAAATAAGTGCGTTAAAGAAAATTGGGCTAGAGCAAGTATGGGATAAGGTAAACGAATTTAAAAATACCATGATCAAAAATGGTGAATTTAATAATCGCCGGGAAAAACAGGATATAGCCGCGATCTGGAACGAGTTAAAAGAATTGCTCGCCAGTAGATTAAAACGAGAAAATGTTGATATAACCGACGAACTTGAATTGGCTGTTATTGATAAGAAAATTACTCCAGCGCAAGCCGCCCGTGAATTGTTAGACAAAATGCTAACGTCTTAGTTTAATTTTACCTTGTGCATCTCGTAAGGCCACGGCCGAATAACTCTCCGGTTAGCTCACCATCATTTATGGCAAGTCCGCCGTTAACGAGTAAATATTTAACCCCGACTGAGAGCACGCGCGGGTTTACGAAGTCGGCCTTTGGGGCGAATTCATCCGGGTCGAATATGACAATATCAGCAAATTTATCGGCTTCTATATACCCGCGGTCACAAAGGTTGAAAGTATCGGCGGTAAGGCCAGTACTGCGGTGGATGAAGTCTTGTAAACTCAGGTATTTTTTATCGACCACATATTTTCTATATTTTGTCGGGAAGGTGGCAAATTTCCTTGGGTGACCGTATGAACCGTCTGATGATGTCATAATCCATGGTTTCTGAATGAATGCCCGAAGATCGTCTACATTAATGGCGAAGTTTGCGATATTGCTGCCGCCTTCGAGGATGATTTCAATGGCGGTATCAATGGGGTCTTGGCCGCGTGCCTCGGCCTCTTCACCGAGGGTTCTTCCGATAACCATATTCCCGTCGCCGCCAGTTAATAGAAGTGCATCCTTGCCGCCGCGCTTGCGCATACTTTCGGTCATCTCAGTTTTTATTGCAGGCAAGGTTTCAGGATTTTGCAATCTTTCA
>JAESUD010000255.1 GCA_016763335.1 Emcibacteraceae bacterium
CCCTGGTATAGGGTAATGTTATCACCAATTTCCGTAGTCTCACCTATCACGACTCCCATTCCATGATCGATAAACAGGTTTTTATCAATTTTAGCGCCGGGGTGGATTTCTATACCACTGACGAAACGTCCAATGTGAGAAATAAATCGTGCAAGAGTAAAGAACTTATATTTCCATACATGATTTGCAACTCGATAAAACATAAGAGCGTGAACTCCGGGATAAGAAAGAACTACATCCCATCCTGATTTGGCGGCTGGATCATGTTCCATTACCATTGCTATATAGTTTCGTATATTATCAAAAATTTTCATGTGCTTTTTATTATATCCAATTAGGATAAGGTAAGTTTTTTTCTTTTAAAAATGTGGGGTTGAATAGTTTACTCATGTACCTAGAACCGCCGTCACATAGTAACGTGACAATAGTATGCCCGGGGCCCATATCGGTGGCCATACGCTTGGCAGCGGCAACATTGATGCCGGATGAACCGCCAAGACATAAACCTTCATATTTTAATAAATCGAATAATACATTAAGTGCTTCAGCATCAGGGATTTGATAAGCTTCATCGATCAGAACGCTTTCGAGATTAGCGGTGATGCGGCCCTGACCAATGCCCTCCATTATGGAATCTCCCTCAGATTTTAACTCACCATGTTTGTAATAATTATAAAGTGCCGCTCCCATTGGGTCGGCTAAAGCGATCTTAATGTTCTTGTTTTTCTCTTTTAAGAAGTGCGAAATACCACCAATTGACCCACCGGTTCCAACAGAACAGGTAAACCCATCTATTTCACCTCCCGTTTGATGCCAGATTTCCGGGCCAGTCGTTTTAATGTGGGCTTCGCGGTTGGCTAGATTATCGAACTGATTGGCCCAAATTGCGCCTTTATCATCAGTATTTGCGATTTCGTTAGCTAATCTTTCCGATTTATGAATGTAGTTGTCGGGATTTTTGTATGGTTTAGCTGCGACTAACCTTAAATCCGCACCACATAATCTCAGCATATCCTTCTTTTCCTGAGATTGAGTTTCCGGCATGACTATTACGGTTTTGTAGCCAAGCGCATTGCCAACCAAAGACAACCCAATACCTGTATTACCCGCGGTGCCCTCAACTATTGTGCCGCCTGGTTTTAACAGTCCTCTTTTCTCAACGTCTAATATTATGCTTAAAGCAGCACGGTCTTTTACGGACCCACCTGGATTGAGAAATTCAGCTTTTCCAAGGATGGTGCATCCTGTTTCTTCTGATGCCTTTTCAAGCTTTATAAGTGGAGTGTTGCCTATTGAACCAACTAAACCATTGCGAATATCCATATTTACTGTCCTTATTTAATTCTCCAATTATATAATATATGGGGATGCATTAATGACAGTACAAACAACAATTTCTTGATTGTGAGATAAGTAAATCTAAGGACTATTAAATTATTTTTATATCCGTTTTGCTTCTTCTCTAAGCCAATTTATAAAAGCTTTTACTTTCGGTATCTCTTTGCGGTTTTCTGGGCAAACTATGTAGTAAGCAAAATCAACAGGTAATGCCCTGGAAAATAGTCTAATTAACCTGCCATTTTCAAGGTCATCTTTAGCGATCGTTCCTTTAGCAAGCGCGACCCCTCTACCGGCTTGGGCAGCCTCTAAAGTAAGTTGTGTAGTGTTATAATGTTGACGTTTTGAATTGGAAGGTAATTCGACACCAACAGCTTTTAACCACATCGCCCATTTTGGACAGCTTTCATCTTCTAATGATGAATCGTCGTGAATTAAAGTTATGTTGCGTAAATCTTCGAAGGTTTTAATACTATTTTCTCCAGAGAGTAAATCTGGGGAGCAAACAGGGAAGATTTCCTCTTTCATTAGCTCTTCGACATAAAGTCCAGGATAGTTTCCGCGACCGTACCGAATGGATAAGTCAAAATCAGTATTTTTAAAATTAATGAGATCCATTGAAGCTGAAACCCGTACCGAAATTTCTTCATTTTGATCAGTGAACCGACCTAGACGAGGGATGAGCCATTTAGAAGCGAAAGAAGGTGATAATGACAGACGTAAATCATTATCTTTTTCACTTTCTTGTAAAATATCAACGGTTTGCTCAAAATTCTCAAAGGCTTTTTCCAATATAGGTAAAGCGAGTTCAGCCTGCTTTGTAAGGCGTAAGGTTTGTTTATCACGCATAAAAAGCTGAACGTCCAAATATTCTTCGAGCGTACGAATTTGTTGACTGATGGCCGCGGGGGTCACAGAAATTTCCTCCGCTGCTTTTTTAAAGCTCAAATGACGCGCTGCGGCATCAAAGGCTCGTAACGCATTTAAAGGTAGCAATGCGCGTTTCATTTTTTATCCTTTGGATGTTATATTCTTAATTCAACTATAAATGCTATTTGCATGAATTCCACACTCGGTTTTTTCCTGCCCTCGCCAGCGACCGGAACGTAGGTCTTCGCCAGATTTTACAACTGTGGTACAGGGAAAGCAACCGATAGAAAGGTAATTGTTTTTTACCAGTGGATGTTCAGGCAAATTATTTTCTTTGTAATAGCTGTCAATTTGTTCTTTTGTCCAGTTAACGAGAGGGTTCACTTTTATACGAGTGTCATCAATCTCGAATAGGAGCAGGTTTTTCCTGGATTCAGATTGAAATTTCTTGCGCCCAGAAATCCAAATATTTGTATTCATGAGCGCGCGCTCTAGTGGTTCAACTTTACGTATGTAACAACATAAATTCGTATTTCTGACATGGGTATTGCCAGTAGGGTCATGCTTGCCAATAAGCTCGGGATTGGGTTTAAAAATTTGAATGTTTTTTAACCCAAGATGTATTTTTAATGTATTTTTATACTCAAGAGTCTGTTTAAACAATTTACCCGTTTCAATAAGTATGACCGGAATTTTAGTATTAATTTGCGAAATTAGATGCAGTAAAACTGCAGATTCCGCGCCGAATGACGATACCAGAGTTAATGACGGAAAACTCGCTTCCAAATCCTTTAATAATTCTAAAGCGCCAACTTTTTCGTAATGTTGATTTAAAAAATATACTCTATCACTCATTTCCATATAATTCATTTTTCTTCTCTTGTAATTTAACCACTAAAAGAACCGCCACCACTCAGTAATTGGGCTGTTTTTTTGTTAAGACGATTTTCGTATATTACTTTGCTGTCGGCATTAAACTTTTGATAGGAAACCGGGTATTGCATTAAGTTGTTTTTGATAACTTTTGGGTCGTGGGGTCTATCGAAATGTAGACTTGAAAAGCCAACAAGCGCATATTGCCGTGCTTGGTCGGCTCCGATGTCGCCACTTGCAATTAGGTCGCCTTTAAAGCCAGCTCGCTTAAGGCGGCGTGCCTGGCTGAAGGCTCTTCCATCCATGAAGGTTGGAAAATTAAGGATGATTTTAGGTGCTGAGAGAATTTTGGGTGAGATATTTTCCAACAAATTGGTGTTTTCTGATTTGAGTGCGTCTGCGGGCAATAAATCAATAATTTTAAGATTAATCATAAAGAACTTCCTTAAATGGTTCCATACCGAGACGGTTATAGGTATCGATAAATATTTCACCGTCGTTTCGAATTTTTAGATAAGTTTCAATCACTGTTTCAATGGCATCAATTATTTCATTTTCAGAAAACCCTCGTCCGGTAATTTTTCCAATTGATGCGTTTTCATTGGCACTTCCCCCCAGCATTAATTGATATGCTTCTTTACCTTTTTTATCGACACCAAGGATGCCAATATGTCCAACATGATGATGAGCACAAGCATTTATACAGCCGGAAATTTTAATTTTTAATTCGCCAATTTCCTCCGCTCGGGCGGGATCATCGAACCGGTTACTTATTTCTTGGGCAAGTGGTATGGACCGAGCATTGGCAAGCGCACAATAATCAAGACCAGGACAGGCAATAATGTCTGATACTAGGCCGTGATTAGGGGTGGCGAGATCTATAGCGTCCAAATCACGCCAAAGAGCCGGCAAATCATCTTTGTGAACGTGGGCCAGTACCAGGTTTTGTTCATGAGTTGAACGAATTTCGCCTAATGAATATATATCAGCCAAACCTGCGAGAGTGTCCATTTGATTTGACGATATATCACCTGGAATGCCGCCAATAGGTTTGAGAGATATAGTGATTGCGGCGTATCCCACTACTTTATGGTCATGCATGTTGTTATTGATCCATCGAGCAAAGTCTTTTTGATCTTTGTAGTAATCATCAAAACTTATGATCGATTTTGGTTTGTGATCATATTCAGGCGGTTCGAAATGTTTGAAGATCAACTTCTGGGCGGCAATCGGTAGATCAGTATAATTTTCTTGCAATATTTCTTGCCACTCTTTCTCGACCGTTTCCCGGTATGTTTCGATACCATTTTCAAGAACTAATATTTTAATGCGGGCTTTGTATTTATTGTCCCTTCGTCCATCAAGATTATAGGCGCGAAGAATGGCTTCAAGATAACTTAGCAAATGTTTTTCAGGCAGAAACCCTTTAATAACGCTACCGATGATTGGTGTGCGACCAAGGCCCCCACCGACCAGCACTTTAAAGCCGATATTACCTTGATCGGTTTTTTTGATTTCCAAGCCAATATCATGAAATTTAATAGCTGCGCGGTCATGTTCTGATCCAGTGATGGCAATCTTAAATTTGCGAGGAAGGTTTGCAAACTCAGGATGAAGTGTAGACCACTGCCGAATAATCTCGGCGTAAGGACGTGGATCGGCTACTTCGTCAACGGCTACGCCCGCTAATTGGTCCGCGGTGGTATTGCGGATACAATTACCGCTGGTTTGTATTGCATGCATTTCAACGGATGCTAAGTCTTCCAATATATCGGGAATATCAATAAGCTTCGGCCAATTGAATTGTATATTTTGACGTGTTGTAAAATGACCGTATCCCCGGTCATATTCCCTTCCAATATATGCGAACTTACGTAGTTGGTTTGATGTAAATGTGCCATATGGTATGGCAACACGCAGCATGTAAGCATGGAGTTGTAAATAAACACCGTTCGCTAAACGCATTGGTCTGAATTCTTCTTCCGTTAGTTCACCATCTAACCGACGTTGAACTTGGTCTCGGAATTCTGCAGTTCTTTGGGCAAGAATATTATGGTCGTAAGCATCATATTGATACATTGTAGATCTCTTATAATAGGTGATTTTTAACATCTGATTGTTGGGCCAGTGGAACGGATTTTTTCACGCATTGTTAACGGCGCTAACTGACTTTTATTTGCGTCAACTTTGATAAGCTCCACACTTATTAAATCTTCATTTTCTATATTCTTGAGGGCTTCTTTTTCTAGACCTTCATTATCGTCAGATACTAAAGCTTCGTGAATCTCAGTAGACCACCTGGAGCCAGTAAAATACACCACGGTGCCATCTTTAAGACGGTTCGCAGTCATAATTTGTTGGGCCAGTGGCTTAATATTTGATTTATTCATTTTTAAACCTTTTCAATTCGCTATTTTGAAATTTGTCGGTTCGCGGGATACATAATCATTTGCCTCTGCAACGACGTCTCCGACGATTAGAAGGGCAGGACTTTGAATTTCATGGTCGTTTATGAGAACGCCCATCTCTTCTAGAGTGCCATATATGCGGCGCTCATTTGGACGGGTTCCATTTTCTACTATGGCTATAGGTGTTCTCGGATTAAATCCGTCACTTATTAGGGAGCTTGCAGTTTCCGGGGCAGTACTAATTCCCATATAGATAACAATAGTACGTCCAGCACCGGCTACACCTTTCCAATTCTGCACTTTATTTGCTTTTAATTGTCCTGTAGCAAAAGTAACCATCGAGGCGTGCTCGCGGTGAGTAAGGGGGATAGAGCTGTGAGCGGCGATACCAACCGCAGAAGTAATTCCGGCGATTATTTCGTAGCTAATATTATTGTCTCTTAGCGTAGCAATTTCTTCTGCTACACGGCCAAAGATAACGGGGTCTCCACCTTTCAGGCGAACGACAAGTCGCCCCTTTTGGGCCTCATCAATGATGATCTGGTTTATTTGATCTTGTGTTTTTTTGTGTGAGGCACGTTTCTTCCCAACGTAAATCAGCTCTGCATCACGGCGGCTTAAATTTAGGATATCTTCCGAAACCAAATTATCATAAATAATGACATCTGCTTCGTTAAGAGCGCGATGCGCTTTTAGGGTAAGCAGTTCGGGATCGCCTGGCCCTGCGCCAACGATAAGAACATGTCCGACACTGCGATTGTGATGAGATGTTCCTAGTAACTTCACTATTCGTTGATTTTTTTGAGCAGTATTCAATTTTAGTAATTTATTGATTTCCTGGTCCGAGTAAATTTTATTCCAGAACTTCAATTTATTGGTCGTTTGTTTAATCAATTTATTTGCCGAAGGTCTGTAATTATAAATAAGATCAACCAATGGCCCCAAATTAAGGGGTAAAAGTCGCTCAATTTTTTGCCTTATGTTGCGCGATAAAACGGGTGCTTTACCACTCGTCGAAATTGCCACGGTAACGGGGCCTCGTCGAACCATTGCCGGTGTAATGAAAGTAGAGTTTTCAGGGTCGTCAATGTGATTAAAAGGAATGTTTAACTTACGCGCAATCCTTAGTATAAGTTTTAGTTCCTCGTCTTTGACGTCTGCAATATAAAGCAGTTTGATATCGTTTAAATATTTTGATTTAAAAGGTCCACTAATAACGTCGATGACGTCGCCAAACAGTTCTTCAATTTCGCGATCATCACTTGTCAATGCTGTTACGCTTGCTCCGGCCTCAAGTAAAAGGCGGATTTTTGCGATGGCGTGAGGACCGTTGCCCGCGACAAATGTGCGAGAATGCGCGAGAGTTAAAAATATTGGATAGTGACTCATTTATAGCTTCCTACTTAAATTTAATAAGTAAGTGCTAAAGCGCAGCCAAACAAAACTCAAACAACAAATTCTTACCCTAAAGATAAGCAATTCTTTCGCTTTTGAACTTAGAAAAATTATAGCTATCGCACCACTCTCCGTGGATTATTAGATAAAATTATTATCTTCCAAATGTTTAATAATTAATAACGCTGAATCTTCTGGCGATAATTGATCTGTTTTGACGAGAATATCGGGGTTTTGAGGGACTTCGTAGGGGCTATCAATTCCCGTAAAGTTCTTGACCTCACCATTCTTTACTTTTTTATAAAGGCCTTTTGGATCGCGTTCCTGACAGACATTTAGTGGTGTATCAATAAAAATTTCAATATAATCATGGCCTAATAATTCGCGAACCATTTCCCTCTCATTGATAAAAGGAGAAATAAATGATGTTAGCACGATGAGGCCAGCATCACTCATTAGTTTAGCGACTTCGCCCACGCGGCGTATGTTTTCCACGCGGTCCTGATCGGTAAAGCCGAGGTCTCGTGTTAGGCCGTGCCTTACATTATCTCCGTCGAGTAAATAGCTGTGTTTACCCACGGCGTATAGTTTTTTCTCTACTAGATTTGCAATGGTGGACTTGCCGGAACCGGATAAACCAGTGAACCACAAAACGGCTGGTTTTTGCATTTTCTGTGTTGCATGCGCGTGTTTATCAATCGACAGTTCTTGCCACCGAATATTTGAAGCACGTCTTAACCCAAAATCAATCATTCCACAGCCCACGGTGTCATTTGTGATGCGGTCAATGATGATGAAGGAACCAGTAGTGCGGTTGTGGTCATACGTATCGAAAGCTATTTTTTCCTGTAGGGATATATTGACGACCCCGATTTCATTGAGAGACAATGTTTTTGTCTCAGACTGACTTAGATCATTAACGTTTATTTTGTGCTTGATTTTAGTAACGACACCTGACGTGGTTTTATTACAGGTTTTAAACAGATAATTCCTACCAGCGAGCATTTCATCTTCGCTCATCCATATGATGTGGGCTTGCAATTGATCAGTGATTTCGGGTTTTTGCGCTACTTTTGAGATGATATCGCCACGCGAAATATCTATCTCATTTTCCAGTACCACCGTTATTGCTTGGTCCGCAACGGCTGAAATTTGTTCTCTATTATCGTATATAATTTGTTTAACAAAACTAGTCTTACCACTTGGTAATGTTACTATTTGATCACCTTTTCTAATTTCGCCGGATGCTATAGTGCCTGCAAAGCCCCTAAAGTCGAGATTTGGTCTATTAACCCATTGAACTGGAAGGCGGAAGGCTTGGTTTTCCTGTTCTTGTGATATTTCAATGGTTTCTAAGAACTCTATAAGACTAGGACCATTATACCAGTTTATCACATGGGATTTTTGTGCAACATTTTCTCCTTTTAAGGCAGATATAGGAATGAATGACACGTTTTCTATACCCAACTTCTTCGAGAATAAATTATAGTCTTGCTGGATTTGAAAAAACACTTCTTCGCTATAATACATTTGGTCCATTTTATTAACGGCAACCAAGATATGTTTTATACCAAGTGTTTTGGCAATGTAACTATGTCTTTTTGTTTGGGAGAGAACGCCTTTTCGTGCATCAATTAATATAATAGCAAGGTCTGCTGTTGATGCGCCAGTTGCCATGTTGCGTGTGTATTCTTCGTGACCGGGGGTGTCGGCGACAATAAACTTGCGTTTATCTGTCTCGAAGAAACGGTAGGCGACATCGATTGTAACACCTTGCTCTCTTTCTGCCGCAAGGCCATCGACAAGTAGGGCAAAATCAATTTCGCCACCTTGTGTACCATTTGTTTTGCTGTCTTTAGTTAAGGCAGCGAGCTGATCTTCTAAGATAAGGTTTGAATCGTAAAGTAGACGGCCAATCAAGGTGGATTTGCCATCGTCTACACTTCCACAAGTTATAAACCTTAATAAAGGTTTCTGACTTTGTTCTTTAATAAATACATCAAGATCGGAATTCAGACTTTCTGATTGATAGTTATTGTCATTGGATGATAGTTTTTTTGCTTGATAGGTCATATTAAAAATACCCTTCCTGTTTTTTTTGTTCCATTGAAGCATGAGTTTCGTGGTCAATCACGCGGCTCTGGCGCTCTGATGTTTTAGAAAGGATAATTTCTTCAATTATTTGTTCTAAGCTTTCTGCTTCAGATTCTATGGCTCCTGTTAAAGGGTAACAACCAAGGGTACGAAAACGTATTTTCTTTAAAATTGGGATTTCTCCTGCCTTTAATGGCAAGCGTTCATCATCGACCATGATAAGATTACCGTCCCGTTCCACTACGGGGCGTTTTTTTGCCAGATAAAGAGGGACAATCGGAATTTTTTCTTTATAAATATATTGCCAAATATCAAGTTCAGTCCAATTGGATAACGGAAACACCCTTATGGATTCTCCCGGGTGGGTTCGATTGTTATAAATATTCCAAAGTTCGGGGCGTTGTTGCTTAGCATTCCACCTGTGGTCTTTATTTCTGAAAGAAAAAATTCTTTCTTTAGCTCTTGATTTTTCTTCGTCGCGTCGTGCCCCACCAAATGCCGCATCAAAGCCATACATATCCAGAGCTTTTTTCAGTGCTTCTGTCTTCATAATATCCGTATGGATACCGGCCCCATGTGTAAAAGGGCCGATCTTTTTCTTTATTCCATCTGGATTGATGTAAACAAGTATGTCGAGATTATATCTGGTCGCGATTTGAGCTCGACACTCTATCATTTCTGAAAATTTCCAAGTGGTATCAACGTGCAAAAGTTGGAAAGGGAGTTTTCCAGGGTAAAAAGCCTTGAGCGCCAAATGCAACATGACAGCGCTATCTTTTCCTATTGAATAAAGCATAACGGGCTTTTGCGAAGTGGCCTCTACTTCGCGAATAATGTGAATACTTTCTGCCTCAAGTTTTTGTAGGTGCGTTAGTTGCGTCATAAATCTCTCATTGAATTGGTTCTGGTAATTGGAATGATGAGGTTTATGAATTGGGACCTTTATAAGCAAACAACTATTTCTTAGTTTGGGTGTTAGAAAAACTATTTATATGAAAATTGTTTGCCGTTGAATGAAAGGGGCAGTAAAAGTATGGAGGCTAGAACAGTTTCTGGCACACTTATTTATTAATTCAGAAATTACCAATTAAATCAATTAGGTATAGCATGGTGTGTCAAGCTCAGAACCTAAGATTTTATGAAAATGGTAGTTTACTATAGTAGCAGTGAGGTAAGAGCCATAACAACGAAAATTTCCTGCTTTTGTTGAGTGGTCGTTGCACGCAGTAGTTTGACTTTAATCCGCAATATTATGCCTTATGATGAATTTTTAGCTCCAAAAATCAAAGATGGTTCAAGTATTCAAGAAGCCAAAAGATTTTATAATAAAGAAGGCTTTCTAACAAAACATTTGAATACTCTCGCTACTGTAGTGCATTTACATGGTTCTTTTTGTAACCCGACGTCGTAATGAGCTTGTCACCACGTATATATGTTATGGTTTGTTTTTTTGAACCTTCGCCTGTTATCCAGTAATGAGCACGCCAGTTTTGCTATTGAGCGATGTCATTATTTTTAATCAGATTGATAAATTGGGTGCCAAAATAAGGGCGGAGATTCTTGTCTATGATGTGTTTGTAATCTTGGAGATTGCGCTCGTTCTTTAAACCAATGATAATGTCGTTCCGTAAGTCATTTAAATAAAGGTTACACATTGCTGAGAATGTATGGCTTTTAACGGACATTCCGCGACTATGCAAGAAGCTTGATTCATTATAGACATCAGTGGCAAACTTTAAGATCTCATCCTCTTTCTTCTTTTTTGTCGTTTTTTGCAGCCAACCACCATTTGGGTCTTTTATGCGGGAGAAGGTAAAGGGACTGTCGTACCTAAAAAACAATATAACTTTATCATCGTAGTGCCTTGATATTACGGTTATTTTTCCAACTTTCCGTGTAAAGTTGTGCAAATGTATCGATAATAGGTCAACGATGTAATTGTGGGAGAATACTAGATTTTAAAACTGTATATGGATGTAGATGACTGCTTTTTTAAGCGTCATTTTCTAAGTCATTTATTTTAAAGGAGAATGGTGATAGTGGGCGGATTTGAATCACCGACACGCGGGTTTTGAATTGGATGTGTAGTTAATTTAGTATTTAATATTAGATGGTTAGAAGATGTATTTCTTTTGCGCAAGGAATGTGCCGGCTGGTATTGGAGTGGAATGAATAAATTTCTACAATTGCAGTAATTTTTTCAATTTATAAACGTCAATATTTATGATGCTTTAATTTAAATTTGTGTGAGTGTGTGTTTGTTCTCGCCAAGGGTGAACTTATTGATTAAGTTAATCTTATGCGAGCGGTGAGGGTATGTTCACATTTAACAGATTAACAATATACCAAAGGAAGCAGAAATGGACAATCTGAAAATCATCGGCATATCACAAGCACGTATGGGGTCTAATCGCCTACCTGGTAAGACACTCGCCTACCTTGCTGGCAAAAAGGTTCTTGATTGGCATGTGTCATGCGTAGCCGACAGCGCATATATGACCAAACATATTATTGTCACATCAACAAACCCTGAAGATGATGCTACCGAAGCCTTTTGCAACGACAACAATATCGCCATGTTTTGTGGATTAAACGACGATGTATTAAGTCGTTATTTGGGGGGCTTTGATGTAGAGGTTTTTTCACGTGCTGCACTGGAGAAGGTAACCACCCTTATTGACAGGGATGAAGAACGCTAGCATGTCACGCTGGGTATGCACAGACGTCCAGAGGCATTCAACGCGGGCTTGTATTATAATGAGGTGTTGAGCATCCAAGAAGAACCTGATCGTATTTGCGTAGACACAAAAGAAAACCATGAGGCTATTGAGGCCTTAATAGATGAATGTTAGGAACAGAGGCGCGTTCTTTAATGGGTGTGTTATCAAACGTTCCAGAAATACAAAAAATCAACAATCATATCGAACAAGTCCACGTTGGAGCTAAAAATTCATGAGTAAATTTGTTATTCGAACTGCGGTTGGAGAAAATATTGGCATTGGGCATCTTATGCGGTGCTTGCATTTGGCTCGTGAAATTGAAGCCCAAGGCGGACAAACTCTTTTTGCTCTTGATCACGTTACTGATGAATTGCTCTCTTTCTTGGAAGGGCAAGATTTCATTTGTCTTTACAGCGCCGTACAAAGCCAAATCAACTCGCAAGAAGACGCTCGCTTGCTTTTAGAACATACCAAAGGCGCTGATTGGATCATATTGGATGATTACCGAATAAACCAAGACTGGGAAGGCATCATCACCGCGGAGCAGCGTGCTACGAAGCTTTGCGTCATTGATGACCTTGAACGTTCTCACACATGCGATGTGGTCATCGACGTCGGCTCGCGCGGGGAACAAAGCCTCAAAGATTGGAATAGCCGTGTTCCTGAACACTGCCAAAAATTACTGGGCCCTCATTACGTTATTTTATCTAAGCACTATCAGTCGCCATGGCAAAAGCAGAAGAAAAACGAAACTTATTCCATATTGCTGAGTTTAGGTGGAGGCGGTGATCTACAAATCTGCGTAGGGATAACGGACGCGTTATTGGATGCCTTTGACACATCGATTAATATCAACATCTTAATAGGCCCTTTATCTCAAGGTCAAGATGAGCTGAAAGCCAAATATAGGGACACTGATAATGTTAATTGTTTAACCGGTATACAGGAAGCTTATTCCATACTGCAGAAAACCGATTTATATATTGGAGCAGCAGGAACCATGCTGCTTCAAGTGCGCTGTTTAAACATGCCTGCCTTAACCTTTTCTATAGCAAACAATCAAAATAATGATATTTTTAATCTCGAAAAAATTGGACATTATTTTCATTTGAACAGTTATACGAATGACGACTTCCCCGCTTTCGCAAAATTTGCACAGATCGTATATGATCATTATGACCGCGTTTTGCAAATGGGGCTAGAACCACAAAAACCAATTGATGGCTTGGGAAGTAAGCGCATTACAGCAACGTTTTTTGAAAATGAAAGTATTGAACCTGCAAGCGCCAAATTACACAATAATGATGATACTCTTGAACGGCTTGCAACGGGTTACGCGATACGCCCAGTGTCGGATCATGACATCAACCTTTACAGGTGCAGCCGCAATCTAGAAAAAAACCATCAATTTATGTCTGTGGCCGAAAAGATCGCAGCCATCGGGCATTACAGCTGGTGGTTTAACAGTATGCGGGAATCTTTTATCGTCGAAAAAAACAACAAACCCAGCCTGATCATTTGGCATCAAAGAGTACAAGCAGGAGGGAAGGCCTTCATGAATGCTGGGTGGTTTGTGTGTGATGAAAAAGGGGCTGATTTCAAAGATGTTTTGCTTTCTATGAGCTGGCAGGTGAAATATTGCTATGAACATCACAAGGGGATTCCATGGCTGTCTGTCGTTAAAAAAGACAACACATTTGCCCAACAAATTAATGATTATTTTGGTTTTGAGAAAATGGAGGAAGATCATCCCTTCTATCCAGCGTGCACTCAGATGTTTTCATTAGCAACAAAACAGGATTTTCACTATATTATATTTGAAAACAAGAGCAAGATACGTAAACGAACATGAACACAGGGACTGAGCTGTACGCCGTAAGCGCGCAGCGTTATACACATGAAAACAATTTCAATTGGTAATAAAAACATAGGTGACGGTGAACAAACGTATGTGATAGCCGAGATGTCAGGAAACCATGGTGGCGCTCTTGATAAATGCATTCGCCTTTTGCATGCAGCCTGTGACACTGGTGCAGACGCTATTAAATTACAAGCCTACCGGCCCGACACCATTACGCTCAAAAGCGACAAAGAAGACTTTGCTATCGCCAGCGACAATGCTTGGGCAAAGCATAAAAATCTCTATGAACTCTATGAGCAAGCCCATACCCCGTGGGAATGGTTTCCCACATTGTTTGAAGAAGCAGGCAAACGAGGTGTGGAATTATTTGGGTCTGTCTTTGATGAAACATCCGTCGATGAATTGGAAAAATACCCTTGCAAAGCTTATAAAATAGCCTCGCCTGAAATAGTAGACATGGGCCTGATTCAAAAGGTTGCGGCAACTGGAAAACCTGTGATTGTTTCCACTGGCCTTGCCGTTATTGACGACATCACACAGGCCGTTGGTTGGCTGCGTGATGCTGGGTGTAACGATATCATTTTGTTGAAATGCACATCCGCATACCCAACGCCGCCCGAAGAAGTGCACCTGAAAACCATGAAGGATATGGAAGAAAAATTTGGCTGTTATACGGGTTTTTCCGATCATACCACAGGCATCGGTGTGTCCATAGGAGCTGTAGCCTTAGGCGCTAAAGTTATTGAAAAACATGTCATGCTAGATGATGGCGAAGAAACTGTTGATAGTTTCTTTTCGTTGTCCCCACTTGAATTCCAACAGATGATCACAGAAATTCGCCGTGCTGAAAAAGCGATAGGCAGGGTCTATTACGACTTGAGTGATGCGGCGGCAAAGAACAAAAGTGGCAAGCGCTCTCTATACGTCAGCAAAGACATCAAAAAAGGTGATCTGTTCACAAATCATAACATTAAATCTGTGCGCCCTAGCTATGGCTTAGCTCCTAAGCACAAGCCCGAGGTTATTGGCCGGACCGCAAATGTCGATCTTGAGGTTGGAGATCGCTTAAGTTGGGATGTCATCGACTAACCCGACCTCTATAAGTTCATCTATATAACCCTTTATCATTACACTTGTTCTTGTCCTTTTGCTCTGTTAAACTTGTTGCCCAAAACTAAGTTAATTCTCTTTCAACTTATTTAAGTGAAGCTGTAGAAATATCTTGAGGAATAAGACGTGCCAAACAAAGAAAAATATGACCAAGTTTTCATTGAGAGTTTTTCACTGCCAGCGGATGCTGCGGTAGCAAAATTAGCCTATCAATCTATAACTGAATGGGATTCAGTCGGGCATATGGGGTTAATTGCCAATCTTGAAGAAGCATTCGATATCATGATGGATATGGAAGATATTATTGATTTCAGCGACTATAAAACAGGCATCGAAACTCTGAAAAAATATCAAATTAAAATTTGATGCATCAAATACTATGCACTAACACTTCGGAACAAACGGCCATCATTACCGAAACTGGTAAAGTGGTCACATACTCCACTCTCTCTGATGATATTAAACGCACGGCGAGTTCTCTAAACGATCGAGAACTTATATTTATTCTATGCCGCAATGATTATATGTCATTGTTATTTTATCTAGCCGCACTTGATGCAGGTGCTGTTCCTTTATTATTAACTGCTGAAGGCCAAGGTCCTCATCTTAAGAAGCTACTTGAATTATATTCACCACAATGGGTAGTGGGCACACCAGGCACTGTTAATACACAAGGAAGCTTTGATCCTGTGTCACAGCATGAGGGGTACACCCTTTATCGAAACAACGCTTCAACAAGTCCACAATTACATGTGAATTTAGCTTTTTTAGCGACCACATCAGGCTCTACAGGCGATCCAAAATTGGTTCGCTTATCTGCTAATAATTTAAAGACCAATGCCGCAGCCATTGTAGAGTATTTAGATATTACGCCCGACGACCGTGCCATCACGTCCTTGCCTATAAGCTATTCTTACGGGTTATCTGTCGTTAACAGCCATCTGCTCGCAGGCGCCTCTATCGTCTTGTCCGGTCACTCATTAATGGAAAAAGAGTTTTGGCAAGAGATAAACACGCATAACGTCACAAGTTTTGCGGGGATACCTTATCATTATGAAATGTTACTACGCTTAGGGTTGCCGCGCCTCAAAATTCCTTCGATCACAAAGATGACACAGGCTGGAGGAAGGCTGGATGATGTAAAAATTGAAAAAATTCATAAATTCTGCGATGAGAACGGTATCAAATTTTGGGTAATGTATGGCCAGACAGAAGCCTCACCCAGAATGTCATATTTGCCCAGGGAAGACACTGTGCGTAAACTGGGAAGCATTGGGATTCCGATTTCCGGTGGAAAGCTATGGATTAAAGGTGAAAGTGAAGACGATATTACCTCTACAGGACAGATTGGCGAGCTCATATATGAAGGTGATAATGTCTGCCTAGGCTATGCTCGCAATAAAGAGGATCTCGCACAGGGAGACGCGAACCAAAATAAACTTTCAACTGGCGACCTTGCCCGATGCGATAAAGAAGGCTACTTTTACATTGAGGGCCGCTTGACTGGGTTTTTGAAAGTATTTGGAAACAGGATATCGCTTAATCAAATTGAGAAATACCTCAGCGAAAAAGGCTTTGTAAGTGCAGCCTACGGACAAGATGATCATTTGGTTGTCTCTGTAGTTGTTGATAAAGAGCTTGATGAAGAAAAGATAAAACGTGAACTGGCCCATTTTACAGGGGTTAACATGACGGCAATATCGGTTGTGGGCATTAAAGAATTGCCCCGATTAGCAACAGGGAAGATTGATTATCAATGTCTAGCAAAGACACAGTAAAGTCTGTTTTAGACTGGCCTGCATTTGATATGGCAGCATCTGAGAAGCAAAAAAAGCTTCTTGGTGAAATGCAGCGCCTGACCGAAATGCATATGATCGCATGCCCGCCTTACCAATCTGTTATCAACAAACTGTACGCCCCTATTGAAAATATGGATAGCTTGCAAGATGTACCCTTTATTCCTGTTCGTCTGTTCAAACACCAGCGCCTTTCAAGTGTACCCGAACGAGATATCATAAAGACGATGACATCATCTGGGACCAGCGGTCACAAACCCTCCCAAATTTTCTTAGACAAAATAACTGCTGCCCTACAGGTTAAAGTTTTGGTAAAAATCGTGTCCAGCTTCTTGGGCTCTAAACGCCTACCTATGCTTGTCATTGATTGCAAAGCTACAGTGGCTGACCGGAAACGTTTTTCGGCCCGAACCGCAGGAATTCTTGGGTTTTCAATTTTTAGCCACAACGTGGAATATGCCCTTGATGAGGACATGTCTCTTAATGAGGACCGCATCAAAGAATTTCTCTCGAAGCACGAAGGCCAAGACATTTTATTGTTTGGATTCACCTTTATCATATGGCAAAATTTCCTTCAGGAATTAGAACGTCGTCAATTAAACCTTCCCTTGGAACGCGGCACCTTAATTCATGGCGGCGGCTGGAAGAAACTAGTGAACGAAGCGGTCGACAATGATGAATTCAAAGACCGTATTTCCAAAGCAACGGGAATTCAGAAAGTGCATAATTATTATGGGATGGTTGAACAAACTGGGTCCATATTTATGGAATGCGAAGAAGGCTATTTGCATGCGCCAGCTTGGGCCGACATTTTAATCCGTGACCCTATTGATTTTAAACCACTTCCTATTGGTGAAAAAGGCCTTGTACAGCTTCTTTCAGTTATACCGCACAGCTACCCTGGACATTGTATTTTAAGTGAAGATGTTGGGTTTATTGTCGGGATTGATGATTGTGATTGCCACCGCAAAGGCACATATTTCAAAATTGAAGGACGGCTAGAGCAAGCAGAAGTACGAGGGTGCAGTGATAGTTATTGATAATAAAATAAGCATTGCTCAAACTGTCTTGGTAGGTAACCCTGAAACATTCGACAACCGTCCTGTGCCCGTATGGGATGCTGCGCGCGTGTCATTCCTTTCTGACTTGTCCAAAGAACTTATCGCTCAAAAAGACACCAAAAACCTTCCTGATGTCATGAGCTTTGCCTATTGGATCAGAAAGGGGAACCTAACAGCATTAGAAGAACAGACAACATATCAAGACTGCACACGCGTGGGCTTAGGCCTTGTTTTCCATATCTGCCCATCCAATGTGCCTGTGAATTTCGCATTTTCAATGGCCTTTGGTCTGCTTTCTGGTAACAGTTGTGTTCTTCGTCTGCCCTCAGCTGAAACACCCACCACTACACTCATTGTTGAGGTCGTAAAAAAACTTTTACAAAACTCAAATCACAAAGCCATGAATGAAGCTTTGTTATTGTTGCGTTACGATCATAATGATGAAGTAAATGCTTTTTGGCTGTCCCAAGCCGATGGACGAATTATCTGGGGCGGCAATCAGACTGTGCAACATATGCGTAGTTTTAAAGTCCCACCTCGCTCGCGGGAGATTGCATTTCCCGATCGTTATTCCCTCTGTGCATTACACTCTGATGCTATCTTAAATTTGGATGACAAAGGATTGGATGCATTTTGCAATCAACTTCACAATGACATTTATCTGATGGATCAGGCCGCTTGTTCATCCCCCCAATTGTTGGTGTGGACTGGGGACAGTAACCGTATCAAGATGGCCCAAGACAGACTGTGGCCTACCTTTATAGAGTGCACTAAAAAACGCTATGACATAACACCTATTCAGGTCATGGATAAATTTGTTGATGCTTGTGATGCGGCCTCGACCAATAAGAATATCACCAGTATTAAAACAGACGACCCTATTTTATATCGTTATGAACTAAACAGCTTAGACCAGCATCAAGATGAAAGTCGCGGATACAGCGGGACAATCCACGAAATATCACTTACATCTCTCAATGAACTTGCTATTATCGTCAATGAAACGTTTCAGACGTTAACCTATTTTGGTTATAGTAAAGACGAATTGATGAGTTTTATTAATAACAATAGATTGCGGGGAATTGACCGGATCGTACCTGTAGGACAAGCATTGGACATGGATATAACGTGGGATGGCTACGATATGATTTCAAGTTTGTCTCGCATTGTAGATATACGTTAAAGCACGCATCAGTAAGATTTAATATAAAAATAAGCAAGAATATGAGGACGCACGCACATGGAAAAATTTAGCCTGAATTGTCTTGAACTACAGGAATACCAGCCAAACCGTTACCCTTTCTTGATGATAGATCATGTAGATGAAGTCATGCCCGGTGAATATGCCACCGGCCATAAAAACCTTACCCTTAACGAATGGTATTTTCCCGTCCATTTTCCTGATGGTCCAAACATGCCCGGTGCGCTCCAATTGGAAGCACTTGCACAAATGCTAACAGTTGCTATTACAACACTGCCCGGATTAAAAGGAAAAGTGACACACGCTCTGCAACATACAGTTCGTTTTAAACGAGAAGTCCTACCAGGTGAACGGCTTGACATCCACACAGAAGTCCTGTCTTGGAAGCGTGGAATTTGCAAAGGAAAAGGCACTGCATCCGTAAACGGTGAAGTGGCTTGTGAAGCAGACATGACGATCACCATCCCAGAAATATTAGAAGAATATTTACCGAAGGTGAAAGCATAACTAATATGAATTCCGTTGATGTTGTTATTGTAGGTTCTGGTGCCAGCGGGGCAGCTGCGGCCTGGAGCCTCAGCCGAGATGCCAATCTGCGCATAGTATGCCTCGAGCAAGGAGGGCAGGGTGACCCCAAGCAATACCCGACAACATTGGCCAATTGGGAATTAAGCCGTCATGGACTTGCCAGTTCGAAGCCAAGTGAGCGCAACAACCACGCAGATTACCCCATAGATGACACTAATTCCCCTATTTCTATTGCTAATTTCAATGGGTTTGGCGGCAGTACGATATTGTACTCTGGCCATTTTCCACGGTTTCACCCCTCCGATTTTCGTACCAAACAACTGGACGGCGTTGGTGATGACTGGCCACTCAGCTATCAGGATTTGGAACCATATTTCACCCTCAATGAAAAAATGATGGGCATTGCCGGTTTGGTTGGTGACCCCGCGTATCCTGAATATGAAAACTTGCTGCCTCCCGTTCCAATGGGACCTGCAGGGCAAAAAATAGCCAATGCCTTTAATACGTTGGGCTGGCATTGGTGGCCTTCTTATAGCGCAATTAATACCCGTTCACATGGGGGGCGTGGCTCTTGTATTAACCTTGGGCCTTGCAATACAGGCTGCACCCAAGGTGCAAAGGGAAGCGTCGATGTGACCTATTGGCCAATTGCCAAAAGACAAGGTGTTGAAATACGAACAGAGTGTTCAGTTTATGATATCTCCCTAAACCAGCACGATAAAGTAAACGGCGTGCATTATGTCGATGCTAAAGGCTTACAGCAATTCCAGGAGGCCTCCGTTGTCATTTTAGCCTGTAGCGGAATTGGAACGCCTCGCCTGCTATTAAACTCAAAGTCCGTGGCATTTCCAAATGGCCTTCTTAATGAGTATGGAAATGTGGGTCGCCATTTAATGCTGCACCCACTCGCATATACAGAAGCCGTTTTTGAAGATGACTTGAAATCTAGCATTGGCCCACAAGGGTGCTGTATTCTTTCTCAACAATTTTATGAGACCGATATGGATAGGGATTTTTCACGCGGCTATACAATGCAAATATTAAGAGGCGCACCTCCTATGGAGACTGCGGTGTCCGGCTATATGATGCGGCGCATTCCTTTGGGGCCAGAGCACCATAAGGAGTTTGCTAAATATTTCAATCGCACTGTTGGAATTGCCGTTATTGCAGAAGACCTACCACATGCAGAAAACTGTGTGGTGCTAGACGATGAGAACTGTGACATCAATGGCATGCCAGGAGTGAAAATTCATTATACCCTCGATGACAATACGAAAAAAATGCTGGCACATGGCGTGGAAAGAAGCAAACATGTACTTGAAACAGCCGGCGGGCGTGTGATATCATCCTTTGCACCGGTAAAAAATGCAGGATGGCACTTAATGGGAACCGCACGCATGGGACATGATCCAAAGACCTCCGTTGTGAATTCCTTCGGCCAAGGACACAATGTAGAAAACCTTTTTGTCGTCGACAGTAGCATTTTCACTACGTCTGGGGCGGTCAACCCTGTTGCAACGGCACAAGCCCTGACTTTAAAAATCTGCGATCATTTACGTAATAATTTATCAGACTTAGAGAGGTCTACATGATTGATATTTTATGCGACACTATCTTGCCCGGTGATGAAGACCTTGGGCTGCCGTCGGGGGCAATCATCGACATCGACCGCTATATTCACCGTGCTGACATAGGGGCACAAGTGAAAGAATATGGTCAATTGCTTGATGAGCTTTCCCTTGAAAAATTTAACGAAGGGTTTGTAGCGCTTGATGTAGGTTTGCGTTTGGAAATTGTTGAATTAAGCAGACGGAGAAACAATAGGCTTTCTAATATAATCATTATACATTGCATGAAAGCCTATTATACTGACGCCAATGTTTTAAAATGGTTGCCAGCAGGTGCTGTGCCGCCGTTTCCTGCAGGGAATCCATTGAAAGAAGACGACTGGTCATTGTTAGAACCCGTTTATGAGAGAGGGCAGGCTTACCGTCCTGTATCGCCATGACACAAATAACGTCCCAAATAAATCTCGATGGAGCATATGCTATCATCACCGGAGCAAACCGAGGCATCGGCAAACAAATCAGTGAGACCTTCCAAGCGGCCGGTGCTCATGTGTTCGCTTGTACCCGCGAGCTTAATTCAGACTTTATGGACTGGGTTGAGACACAAAAACAATCTGGGACCGGTGACGTCACGCCTATTCAACTTGATTTAACCGATGATCAATCCCTTAAATCCGCAATTAACGATATTCGAATGGTATCCTCCAAGATTGATATTTTGGTGAACAGCGCTGGCGTTGCCCATGGATCATTGTTTCAAATGACACCCATCTCCGACATAAAGACCGTTTTTGACGTAAACTTCTTTGGCCAAATAGCCCTATCACAAAGCGTATCGCGCTTGATGGCTCGCAATAAATCCGGCTCTATCATCAATATATCATCATCAACTGCGCATATTGTCGATCCGGGAACTTTAGCCTACGGCACCAGCAAAGCGGCACTAAACCGTGCAACTAAGAGCATGGCAATAGAACTTGGCGAAATGGGCATTCGCGTCAATGCAATTTCCCCCGGTGTGACCAACACAGAAATGTCGGCGCAAATGGATGACAATGCACGTTCTATGCTTATTGCCTCATCAGTCTTAAAGAAGGCTGCCTCTCCTCAAGATATTGCAAACACAGCTATTTTTCTTGCGTCTGACCTCTCTTCCCATATAACGGGACAGATCATATGCGTTGACGGTGGCATTGTATGAGAATGGAGCCCAGATGAAACAAAAAGATCTTGAGAAGATGGCCTTAGAGATGCGCCGTAAAATCATCGACATCAGTCATAACTGCGGACATTCGACCCATGTTGGTGGAGCATTATCAATGGTGGAACTCATGACTGTCTTATACGGACATGTTTTGAACTTTGATGTGAAAAACCCCCGCTGGGATGACCGCGATCGTTTCATCCTTAGCAAAGGTCATGGCGTTTTGGGCTATTACCCTGCTCTCTTGTTGTCCGGCATTATTTCCGAAGAAACCTTTAACACTTTTATGACCAATGGCACTGACCTCATTGCCCATCCTGTTATGAATATGGATTTAGGTATTGAATCCTCCAACGGCAGTTTAGGGCAAGGTATCTCCATGGCGGTGGGCATTGCACTTGCTGCGAAGAAAAAAAATAAACCTTACAATACCTATACCTTGATAGGGGACGGAGAATCAAACGAAGGTTCGGTATGGGAAGCGGCCATGCTTGCACCGCATTTAGGCCTTGATAATTTGACCCTCCTTGTGGATTACAACCGTATGCAAAATGACGGTGCAGGGAAAGACATTATCAATATCGAAAACATGCCTGAGCGCTTCAAAGCCTTTGGCTGGTATGTGATTGAAGTTGATGGACACAATATCAGCGAAATCGTCGACGCTTTCCAAGATAGTTCAAACAGCGGCAAGCCAAAAGCCATTGTGGCCCATACCATCAAAGGCAAAGGCGTGCCTTTTATGGAAAATGAAAAAAGCTGGCATCACAACCGTGTCAATAAAACGAACTATGACCTTGCTATCGAAGCTTTGAATGGTACCCAATAATGGAAATTACTGAACGCAATGCAAAACAGTGGGCGCGCCTTGGTCCCCGTGGTTTCTTTGGTCAAGCCATGCTGGATATTGCCGAAGGTAACCCCAACATCATTGCTATGTCAGCAGATTTGGGTAGTTCCTCAGGTCTTGAACGTTTCAAAACCGCATACCCTGATCAATTCGTCAATGCAGGTATTGCCGAGCAAAATATGATTGGTGTCGCTGGTGGGTTGGCCAAGGAAGGTTTTAATGTCTTTGCCACGTCATTTTCGCCTTTTATCGCCATCCGTGCAGGCGAACAAGTCCGTATGAATTTGGGCTACATGCATCTGAATGTAAAAGCCGTTGCCATTGGCGCCGGCATTAACATGGGCTTTCTTGGAAACTCTCATTTTGGTCTCGAAGACCTGTCATTGATGCGCGCTATTCCTAAAATGACAATCATCAGCCCTGCAGATTGCGGTGAAGTGTTAAAAACCGTCCAAGCCGCCGCTAATTTTGACGGCCCGATGTATATCCGCCTGACTGGAGACGGCACATGCAAACCGGTTTATCTAGACGACTATGATTTCCAAATAGGCAAGTCTGTGAGTTTGCGCGAAGGCAGTGATGTCACTATTGTGGCCTGTGGCTCTATGGTAAAAGAATCTCTTGATGCCGCAGATTTATTGGCCGAACAAGGTATCGAAGCCACCGTCATCAATATGCACACCATTAAGCCCCTTGATCACAAAGCATTGGACATAGCGGCCGAGGGGACACCAGCTATCGTTACCGTAGAAGAACACTCCACCATCGGAGGGCTGGGAAGCTGTGTCTCCGAATATATGGCACCACGCAAAGACCGCGTCCCCCATTTGTCGATCGGCCTGCCTGATGAGTATATAAAGACAGGCTCTTACCGTTGGATGCTCGAACAACAAGGTCTGCTTGGTACTTCCATCTGCACAAAAATTGCAGACTTTTTGAAACAATAGGGAAGCTATGGCGAACAACACTTATAAAGCCTTCGTGGTTGAAAAAAATGAAGACAAAACATTTTCATACAGCGTCAAAGACGACTTGGTCGTGGACGACCTGCCCGATGATGAAGTCTTGATCCGCGTTTATTACTCCACCGTTAATTACAAAGACAGTCTGTCGATTCAAGGTAATCCCGCCATCACACGTCGCTTCCCGCATACCCCAGGTATTGATGCTGCTGGCGTCGTCGAAGCTTCAAAGAGTGGTGATTACACAGTTGGTGACAAAGTTGTCATAATAGGTCAACCCATGGGCATGGCGTCGCCTGGCGGTTTCGGTCAATATATTCGCGTCCCTGCGTCGTGGGCCATGAAAGTGGCTGCAGACACCGATTTGGAACAGACCATGGTTTATGGCACCGCGGGATATACCGCAGCACTGTCCGTGGATGCTCTCAAGCATCACTTTGGCGATCTTACAAACAGGAAAATTATTGTCACAGGGGCGACCGGTGGCGTTGGCTGCATCTCTGTGACCTTGTTAAGCCAGCTAGGATGTCAGGTGACTGCAGTGAGCGGAAAAGCAACTGCAACTCCATTCCTAAACAGCATTGGGGCCTCAGAGATTTTGGGTCGATCGGAGTTAGAAAGCAAGGGCGGACAAAATCTACTGCGCCCTCAGTGGGACGGGGCCATTGATGTGGCTGGTGGTAACACGCTGGCGACCATTCTTAAATTGATTGATGATAATGGCTGCGTCGCAGCCACAGGGATGGTCGGCGACACCACCTTAAATACTACAGTCCTCCCGTTCATTTTGCGCGGCATCACGCTGGTTGGCATAAATGCAGAAAACACTGACATACACACTCGCCAAACTATATGGAATAAATACAATTTTCATGACATGCCGGGTAACAGTGCTACATTGTATCACCTCATTACCCTGAACGATCTGCCCGCAGCCATGGACGCCATCATTCAAGGGACGCAAATTGGGCGAATTGTTGTTGATCTTAGATAAGGGTATTGAGCGTGACCAATAAAATTTTCCAAATTGAAATCTCTGACAGACTAGATATTTCGCCCCCTTTTTTGATGATCGATGTGTATGAAGAGATTACCACAGGCGAACGCGCGATCGGCACCAAACATTTAAAAAGTGATGATTGGTTTTTGAATTGTCACTTGCCCAAAGATCAAGCCATGCCCGCAACATTGCAAACCGAAGGCATGCTGCAAACCTTGGTGTTATTGATATACAGTAAAGAGGACCATGGCGATCACAGATCATTCATCACAGACAGCAAAGTAAAATTCAAATCATCGCCTGAGCCCGGCCATGACATCATCTACGAAGCACAATTGCTGTCCTTCCGCCGTGGCATCGCCAAAGGCACAGTAGTTGGCACCAGCAATGGCAAAGAGATTTGCAGTGGAGAGTTTACTTACGCCTCACCCCATTTGATGGTGTTGAGATAGGGGATGCGGCATAGCTCAGCAATGCTGACTAGGCCTTACAGAATAAAACGTATCTTTTAGTTTTTGCACGTTGTTCGACGGATTTATTTTGCTGTCTTCCCAGCACTGCCAGCCTTGTTGGTATTAGTAAAGTGTTTACGCGCCGCCTTCTTCCTTCGTCACTACGATGACCCCGAAAACACTCTCTTATGTAACACCCTTAATTAGTCCAAGTTATTCTGGCGGGAAACATTCTGCAAACCGAATCGCAACCACGAAAAAAAACAGCGCAGAGATCAAAAATTATTTTACGTAACTTATTTATAAGGAAAAAGTAATGGTGTCCGGGGGAGGAGCGGGTATCTGTTATTTTTTATCTTTTTAAATCAATTGCTTATATCAGTGATACTAAATGGGTTTATAGAGATAGTTGTATCACTTGAAGTGGTTACTTTAACGATTTTTGAGAGTCTGCTTTGGGTCCAGACTGTGTGAAAAGTCTTCCCTCTCTGCTATAGTTGTTTTTTTACCATATTGGGGATTACTGATGACAAACTTTATTGAAGGAGAAGACCGTTTTCAGGCGACATTGTTTCCCGATCAGCTTGATGATTATATATCTGAAGACAGTCTGGTGCGGGTGATTGATGTTTTTGTCGAGCAGATGGAACTTGGCGATTTGGGTTTTAAAACTGTTCCTGAGACTAAAGGCAGACCAGCTTATCATCCGGCGGTGATGCTCAAGATTTATATTTATGGTTATTTAAACCGCATCCAATCATCTCGTCGTCTTGAACGGGAGGCAGGTCGTAATGTTGAGTTGATGTGGCTGACCTGTCGCCTCTCGCCCGATTTTAAAACCATTGCTGATTTCCGTAAAGACAACGGCTCTGCCATTGCCAGGGTTTGCCGTGAGTTTGTTCTGATCTGTCGCAAGCTCAATCTCTTCACTAAAGCGTTGGTGGCTATAGACGGCAGCAAGTTTAAAGCGGTCAATGCCCGCGACCGTAATGTTACCAAGGGGAAGATTACGCGCCGTCTTGAGCAGATTGATCAGAGTATTGCCCGTTACCTTGGTCAGATTGAGAGCAATGACAGGAGTAGTGATGACGATGTGGATTATAAGACGGGGCAATTGGAAAACAAAATCAGCAAGCTTCAGCAGGAAGTTGGCCGCCTGAACGCTTTGCAGAAAGAGCTATTGAAAAAAGATGATCAACAAATATCAGAGACTGACCCTGACGCCCGTTCAATGGCAACAAGTGGCCGTGGCAGCGGTATGGTTGGCTATAACGTGCAAAGTGCGGTCGATACAAAGCATCATCTGATTGTCGCTCATGAGGTCACCAATGTCGGTCATGACCGCTCTGCATTGCATGATATGGCGAAGGCTGCAAAAGAGATTATTGATAGTGAAACACTGGAGGTGGTTGCTGACCGTGGTTATTATAATGGCAGTGAGATTTTAAAGTGCGAGAAGTCCGGCATTATCCCGCATGTTCCCAAGACCCAGACATCAAACAGCTTAAGCAAAGGTCTGTTTGATAAACGGGACTTTAAGTATATTGAGAAAGATGATGAATATCTCTGTCCTGCCGCAGAGCGATTGATCTGGCGTATGAGAACGGTGGAAAAGGGCAAGGAGCTGAACAAATACTGGAGTAGTAATTGTCAGAACTGTCACCTTAAGCCCAAATGCACCACAGGCAAGAGCCGCCGCGTTACGCGCTGGCAGCACGAAGCGACATTAGAAGCCATGGAAGCAAGACTTGCCCAAAATCCCGGTATGATGAAGATCCGCAAATCAACGGTCGAGCATCCGTTCGGCACCATAAAATCATGGATGGGCGCAACACATTTTCAGATGCGGCGTTTAAAGAACGTCAGTACGGAAATGTCACTGCATGTGCTGGCCTATAACCTCAAACGGGCAATGAAAATCATCGGCATTATCCCCCTGATAGAGGCAATGAGGACATAATATGCTCTTTTTGCTGACTTGGTCGCCTCAGAACGGCCATGAGAGGTTAGTTTTATCATTAACTGATCAAAAACAATAAAAACATCGACCACCAATGACTGCGAAAGCAGCCAAGATCGGGAGAATAGGACAAGTTTTATTAACTAAGACCCAGATGCAGACTTTTCACACAGTCTGGGTCGAAAGCGGACTGTCACGGTTTGCTGTTTTGAGTTTTTAAATTATTCTGTTAAATATAATATATATTTTGAAAAAGAGGAAAGGGAACACCATTGAGTATCGATGAAATATTGGACAATACCTCAGATATCGAAGTTAAAGTTGATTGCAGTGCGGTTGAGTTGATTATTAAACCGCGGGAGAAAGACCTTGGTGGCTTTTCTGTTCGTCGGATACTCCCCCATGCGAAGAGGCGCACTATC
>JAESUD010000256.1 GCA_016763335.1 Emcibacteraceae bacterium
CATCATATCGGAAGGGGCGATAATATCACAGCCTGCTTTAACCTGAATATGGGCCTGATTAATAAGTGCTTCGAGGGTTAGATCATTATCTACATAACCGTTTTTTATCAACCCGTCTTGACCGTGTGTGGTATACGGATCAAGGGCGACATCGCATATAACGCCAATATCCGGCACCTGCTCCTTTATGGCACGGACTGTGCGGCAAACCAGATTTTCAGGATTAAGCCCTTCATAACCGTCATCTGATTTAAGCTCTGCCGGCGTTTGCGGGAAAAGAGCGATGGCGGGAATGCCTAAATCTTTTGCCATTGCTGCATTTTCGACGGCAATATCAATGGTGACGCGGTTGACCCCTGGCATTGAGCTGACCTCGGTGGAAAGCCCTGTTCCTTCCTGAATGAAGAGTGGCCAGATTAGATCATTAACTGATAAGCTATTTTCTTGAACCAAAGCCCGTGACCAAGTGTTTTTGCGGTTGCGTCTGGGGCGGCTATTAGGGAAAGAACCAATGTTCATGGAAAGCTCCTAAATTTTTTTCAATAATTCTTAAACTATTAATAATTGTAAACAAAATTTTAACAGCTTGTTAGGTATGTTGTTATATAACATATGCAAATAAAGCAAAATATTTTTATGAATAGTAGGATTTAAGGATGTCATTAACACATCATAGCAGTAACCTGATCGGTGGCCATGAAACACAAGAAACAAGAACAAGACATAATTTTCTTGAATGTTTGAGACTTATTGAAAGGCTGCATAGAAGAATGCTTGATATTGTCAAACATCGCATTGATTCCAAAGGGATGAGCGATATTAATTCTGTGCAGGCGCTATTGCTTTATAATATTGGTGACCATGAAATTACCGCTGGTGACCTTCGTAATCGCGGTTATTATCTTGGCTCAAATGTATCGTATAATCTTAAAAAACTTGTTGAAGCAGGATATATCAGACAAGAACGTTCAGAACATGATCGACGTGCATTACGAATCTGGTTATCAGATAGCGGAAAAATGGTCTGTAATCTGGTTGGCGAGCTATTTGACGAGAATTTAGACATGGTCAAAGATCAAAATCTGTTCACGGATGACGGTGTAACAGAGCTTCGTGACCGTCTTAGATCACTTGAAAGTTTCTGGACAGACATGCTTCGTTTTTCCGGTGATTAAAAATTATTTACTTTAATTATGATAACGAATTAAATTTGAGCGAACCTATAATAAATTTATTTATTAGAGAATAGTGCAATTTTTCCTTCCTTTGTTAAATAAACTAGGGTACGACAGGGCGAATGGAATAAAGTGGAACTGCTTAAATGAATTATGACCATATATTTTCGTCTGCTTTAAGTGAAATTAGAGATGAAGGTCGCTACCGTGTCTTTATGGATATTGAGCGTAAGAACGGTGACTTTCCCAATGCGACTTGGCATACTGAAAATGGCAAAAAAGACATAGTCGTTTGGTGTAGTAATGACTATCTCGGCATGGGACAACACCCAGACGTTATAAAAGCCATGAAAGATGCCATCGACAAAGTTGGTACAGGTTCGGGCGGCACCCGCAATATCAGCGGTACACATCATTATCATGTTATGTTAGAGGCCGAACTTGCGGACCTTCACGGTAAAGACGCTGGTCTGGTTTTTACTTCCGGCTATATCTCAAACGAAGCATCGATTTCGACTATTGCCAGATTATTGCCTGGCTGCATTATTTATTCTGATGAACTTAATCATGCCTCTATGATAAACGGTGTTCTCGGCGGCAAATGCGAAAAAAGAATTTTCAGACATAATAGTGTTGAACATCTTGAAGAATTACTGGCGGCCGATGATGCGGATACACCAAAAATTATCCTGTTTGAAAGCGTCTATTCAATGGATGGTGATTTTGCACCGATTGAAGAGTTTTGCGATCTTGCTGATAAATATAACAGCATGACCTATATGGATGAAGTTCACGCGGTGGGCATGTACGGCCCACGCGGTGGTGGCGTCGCTGAAAAGCTCGGCCTTATGGACCGCATTGATATCATTGAAGGTACCCTCGGTAAAGCATTTGGCTTGATGGGCGGATATATTACGGCCAGCAAAGATATCGTTGATTGTGTCCGCAGTTTTTCGCCCGGATTTATTTTTACCACGTCTCTTTCACCGACGCTTGTCGCTGGCGCACTGGCCAGCGTGCGTCATTTGAAAAATTCAAATATCGAACGTGAAATTCATCAGGAACGTGCGGCAACGTTAAAAGCAAGAATGCGTAAAGCCGATCTTCCGGTCATGCCGTCAGACAGCCATATTGTTCCTGTCCTTGTCGGTGATCCGGTTGTGTGTAAACAGGCATCAGATATTTTACTTAATGATTATGGTATCTATGTTCAGCCAATTAATTATCCGACGGTTCCCCGCGGTACAGAACGTCTTCGATTTGCACCAAACCCGCTTCATACGGATGATATGATGGATCATTTGATTGACGCATTAAGTAAAGTTTGGCAAAAACTGGAAATAGATAAATACTCCAGTGCAGCTTAGCACTGAATAAGGAGCTGGCAATGAGCGATAACGATTTTATCATTGAATTCATTGTTATGGGAAATACCGTTAAAGTTACCTGTATTGACCCCAGAACAGGACGGGAAGTTTCCACCATTGGCCCGGCAAATTTACCGAGGTCACAGCTTAGCCAAGCAGCCATCAAAAAAATGCTTTATGTCCTTAACAAAGAAAAATCTTAAAATAATATTTCTCTTTTCCTGAAATACCTGTCTTGCTTTGCGCTATTTTTTCAGTAAAGTATAAAAAAATATTCGCAGGGAGAAATGATAATGTCTGAGGGGACAAATAAGAAGCTTCTGAGCTTTTGGGATATGATGAGCATCTCGCTGGGTCAGATTATTGGCACAGGCGTTGTCATTCTTACGGGGATTAGCATCAGCATGACGGGTTACGGTTCACCGTGGGCATTTGTTTTTGCTTTGGCTATTGTTGCTATTCCAACAATATGTATTGCTGCCCTTGGCTCTGCAGTACCAAGTACTGGCGGTAATTATACTTATGTGCGTGATCTGTTAGGTTCAAGAACCTCGTTTTTATTTCTTGCTTTGCTTATTGCGGGACAAGTTATTCTTGCCGGCTTTGCTATTGGTTTTGCCGATTATGCGGAAGCAATTTACCCCGGGTTAAATTTGAAAATGGTTGCTGCTGGTATCATGGTGCTGTGTTTTGGCGCTAATTTGCTTGGTATTAAAACGGCAGCACGTTTTCAAAGTGTCATGGTATTGATTTTGGTTGTATCCTTGGTGATTTATATATTGTCCGGATTTGGTCATGTGGAAGATTATAGTCATTACAGTAATACGGATGAAATATTTCCTAACGGATTTGGTGGTTTTTTCGCGGCGGCATTCTTGCTTCGCCTTAGTCTTATTGGTTCTGAGTTTATATCCGAATTTGGTGATGAAATGGAAAATCCTGGCAAAACGATCCCGCTTGTAATGGGATTATCGTTATTGCTGGTTGTTATTCTTTATGTCGGCATTGCCATTGTTGCCACCGGGGTTTTGCCACTTGACCAAATTCAGGGTGAGAATTTAGCGGTCACGGCGAAAATTGTGTTTTCACCGACCGTCTATTATGCCTTTATTGGCGGGGGAATAATGATTTCATTGGTGACATCATTAAATGCGATATTTGCGTGGTGTACTCGCGGGTTATATATGGCGACAGAGGACGGCTGGTTACCAATGAAATTGGCAGTTAAAAATAAATACGGTACGCCTTATATTTATCTGACATTGTTTTTCGTTGTCGGTATCACACCGATTTTAACGGGAATGAGCTTAAGTTATGTATCAATACTCGGAAATGCGGTTGGGGCAATATTTGGGCTGTTTCCTGTGGTAGCACTTTTTAATCTTTCTAACCGTAAACCGGAAGCATATAAAAACGCACCGTTTAGATTACCGATATGGGCAACTAAATTATTCCCGGTACTGGCTGTAGTGATTTATGGCTACGGCATATATTCGTCTTGGGATTTCATTGGCAATACGGGCTGGACATTGCTTGCGGGATATGTGGTCATTGTTGTTATTTACATAATTTTACGCTCGCCTCATGTTAAGGCATTGCAAAAAAATTAAAGGGCGGCTTTTATGGCGGCCATTACCCGGTCAATATCATCCATGCCATTAAAAACTGATGGCGAAATGCGAAAATGATCGGGGTAGGTCGATATTTTGACATTTGCCGACTTAAGATGCGGGTTTAGTATTTTATCCGCATCCATCATCGCGCCAACAACCATCGGCCCATCACTGTCGAACGGCGTTTTAAGTTTTATGCCCAGTGCTGGAATTTCATCTTTTAATCGGTTTATCATTTTCTGTGAATGGGCGTGAATATTATCAACGCCTAGCTTTAATATATAATCAAGCGATTGGCTGAGTATCGCCACGCCAGTGAAAGAACGGGTGCCAATGGCAAAATGCCCTGATGCGCTCAGTGGAAAGCCGTTATTTTGCGCGGCTTCCTGCTTTCCTTGATCTGTTCTGGCAATGTTAAGGCCGAAATAACCAAAATTTGTGCGGGTCAGTCGGGACTGCGCCGCTTTGCTCGCGTATATGAAGCCAACCCCAAAGTCGGCCATCAGCCATTTATAACTTGAACAGGCAGCGAAATCGACGCCACTATTTTTAACATCAACAGGCATTGCGCCGGCCGCCTGAATAATATCAGCATATACAAGTGTACCGTTTGCATGGGCAATATCACATATGGCTTTTAAGTCATGTTTAAATCCCGTTTCCATGGATATAAGGGATATTGCGATAAGCTTAGTGTCTGGCCTAAGGGCTTTTTGGATATCTTCAAGATTAATTTGGCCTTGATGTTCTTTGATACGGGTAACGTCCATACCTGTTCGTGCTAACCCGTCATATGTGGCACGGGAGCCGGGAAAATGCATTTCATCGGTAATGATATGCCCGCCGACATGGGGAAAACCAAGCCCTCTTATAATCATTTGTTCACCGGCTGTGGTGCTTTGCACATAAGCAACTTCATCAAAATCGGCATTTATCAATTTTGCGAAACTCTCAAGCGGCAGTTTACTATCATGTAAGGTCGTTGGCGCGGCAGGATGAAGGCGCCTTTTAGCAAGATATTTTTCAACCGCTTCACTTGATTTAAACGAAATGGGATGCTGTGATGCATTATTAAGATAAGAAATGCCCATTGCTTCAAATGATGACTTGTCTGGAAGTGAGGGGGCCGTTTTAGCAGCACTCGCGGCAACAGTTACTATGCTGCTGAGGGGTAATGCGCAGGCCGTTTTAATTATACTTCTACGGGTTATAGTCATTGATATTTCCTCATGTTCTTATATATTCTTATTTAATATATCAATTGATAAGAAACAATGTTCAAATGAATCTATTAAAAAGTTTATTAAGTTTCACACTGGTGTCGACGACGCCTGTTTTTGCGGACAGTTTTAAAACAAGTGACGGTGTGATCATTGATTATGAAGTTACAGGTGAGGGCGCACCACTTGTTCTGCTCCATAGCGGTATGATGTCTCGTGAAGATATGCGCGGGCAAATTGATTATTTTTCAAAGTTTTTTATGGTAATCGCTCCTGATAGCCGCGAACAGGGGCGCAGCTCAAGTTCGGATACGCAAATCAGTTATGAATTAATGGCAGGCGATGTAATCGGTTTGCTTGATCATTTGAATGTGGATAAGGCAAGCTTTTTTGGTCAAAGTGATGGCGGCATAACGGCATTAATACTTAGTCATTCTTATCCTCAACGCGTTAATAAACTCGCCATCCATGGTGCCGTTTATAACAAAGATGCTTACCCGGCTTCACAAAGAGAGGGATGGGAAAATATAACATGGGACGAGAATGCCGATGGGGCAAAAGACCCAGCAGGATTTCCCGGTATGGCCATTTCGCACTATCTGCTAGGACAAAGCGATTTATCGGCTTTTGAAGGACACATTCAGGAAATGGCGCATATGTGGGCCACGTCACCAAACCTTAGCAAAGCGGATGTTTCAAATATTCAAACGCCGACATTGGTTATTGTTGGTGATCATTGGGATATTTCCATTGCACACACTGTTGAAATGCATGAAACACTGCCAAATAGTGAACTTTTTATTGCTCCCGGTGCCACCCACTTTATCCATCAGGAAAAACCCGATCTGCTTCATAAAGTTTTACATGATTTTCTCATGCAATAATCATCCTTTTCTATTTCATCTATTTATCACTTATGTTATGAAGCGAATGTAATACAAAATCGCTTCAAATTAATGTGAGTGTACACAATGTCAGATGAAGTAATTGC
>JAESUD010000257.1 GCA_016763335.1 Emcibacteraceae bacterium
ACATATCATCTGGATGCATGAAGAGCATATGCTGCCTGGGCGGCCTTACCTGATCAAAACCACCAATAAAACAATTGAGGGTGTTATCACTGAGCTTAAATATAAAGTTAATGTTAATTCGTTAGAACATGAAAGCGCAAAAACACTTGCATTAAATGAAGTAGGTCTTGTGAATATTAATCTTGATCAAGCTATCATTTTTGATGCTTATAACGACAACAAAGCCATGGGAAGCTTTATAATCATTGATAAGTTCACCAACACGACAATAGCTTGCGGCATGATTAATTTTGGCCTACGCCGGGCTAGCAATATCCATTGGCAAGCGGTAGATGTTCATAAAGAAAGCCGAGCAAGGCAAAAACACCAAAAACCACTTGTGCTTTGGTTCACAGGACTTTCTGGCTCAGGTAAGTCGACTATTGCTAATTTGGTGGAAAAAAAATTACATGCGATGGGTAAACATACTTATTTACTCGATGGGGACAATGTGCGCCATGGTCTTAATAAAGACCTTGGTTTTACGGATGCTGACCGGGTTGAAAATATCCGCCGAATTGGTGAAGTTGCCAGTTTGATGGTTGATGCTGGGCTAGTGGTACTCACTGCGTTCATCTCTCCGTTTCGTGCTGAACGTCGTATGGTTCGTGAAATGGTTGGTGAGGATGAATTTATAGAAGTGTTTGTGGATACTCCACTTGCAATTTGCGAACAACGTGACATTAAGGGCCTTTATAAAAAAGCACGTGCTGGTGATCTTAAAAACTTCACGGGGATTGATAGTCCGTATGAAGAACCTGAGGCGGCAGAAATTCACGTAAATACGGTTGAGAATACAGCTGATAAAGCGGCAGATTTAATTATTGAAAAATTATTTAATTGATGTTTTATGCAGTGAAGAGGGTGGTCATTTTTTTGTATATATTAAAATAATTTAAAATAAGATATATGTTACTTTAAATTATTGCAAAAGTTACAATCAAGTTATAAAGCTTTAACAGAAAATGCAGATTTACTTACTAATATTTTAATTGATTAGGGAACTAATATGAAAAAATTTGGCTTAATCGGGGCATCAGGATATATTGCTCCTCGCCATATGAAAGCTATAGCAGATACTCAAAATGAGCTTGTAGCAGCGCTTGATAAAAATGATTCAGTTGGTATTCTTGATAGCTTTTTTCCAGAAGCTGATTTTTTCACAGAATATGAACGATTTGACCGCCATGTTGATAAAATGAGACGCGCGGGAAACCCGTTGGATTATATATCAATTTGTTCCCCAAATTATCTACATGATTCACATATGAGGTTTGCATTACGCGCAGGAGCGGACGCGATTTGTGAAAAGCCATTGGTCTTAAACCCATGGAATATAGATGGCCTGAAAGAAATTGAAGATGCCACAGGTCGTAAAATTCACACTATTCTTCAATTAAGACTTCACCCAAGCATCATTGCGTTAAAAGAAAAAATTGCTAACTCGCCAAAAGATACAAAATACGAAGTAGACCTAACTTATATTACTTCCAGAGGACATTGGTATTTGGTATCGTGGAAAGGTGATGTTAATAAATCTGGTGGTGTTGCGACAAATGTAGGTGTTCATTTTTATGACATGCTGCATTTTTTATTTGGTGAACTTCAGGAAAATAAGGTTCATTATTTTTCGGACACAACTAATGCTGGTTATTTGGAATATGAAAATGCGAGAGTGCGGTGGTTTCTTTCTGTTGATGCTGACAATTTACCGGAGAATATAAAAACTTCTGGTCAACGAACATATCGTAGCATTACCATTGATGGTGAAGAAATTGAATTTTCAGGCGGTTTTACGGATTTACATACAAGAAGTTATGAAGAGATTTTAAAAGGTAATGGCTTCGGGTTAGAAGAAAATAGAGTGGCTGTAGAAACTGTGGCTGATATAAGGAATAAAACGCCCCTAGGCAAAGTTGGTGAATATCATCCTTTTTTAAATAAAATCAAAGAATAAATATAAGAGGTAAGTGATTGTCCTATAAAACCCATGATACTGCAATCGTCGATGAAGGCGCTGAAATTGGTGATGATACACGGATATGGCACTGGGTGCATATTAGTGGCGGTGCCAAAATAGGGAAGTCTTGTTCTTTTGGCCAAAATGTTTTTGTCGGTAATGATGTCGTTATTGGCAATAATGTAAAAATTCAAAATAATGTTTCTGTATATGACAATGTGACGTTAGAGGATGATGTTTTTTGCGGCCCTAGTATGGTATTTACCAATGTTTATAACCCTAGGTCAGCGGTTACCAGAAAAGATGAATATAGAAATACACTGGTTAAAAAAGGGGCAACAATAGGTGCAAATGCAACGATTGTGTGCGGTGTAGTGATAGGGAATTATGCTTTTATTGCAGCAGGAGCCGTCATAAACAAAGATGTTCCTGATTACGCATTGATGGCTGGTGTGCCAGCAAGGCAAATTGGTTGGATGAGTGAATTTGGAGAACGCCTTGATTTACCACTGTCTGGGGATGCTGAGTCATCTTGTGTTAATACTGGCGTGGTATATCGATTGAAAGATGGATCAGTCAGTAAGAAAAAGTAAGGATAATAGATGCAGTTCATAGATTTGCATGCGCAATACCGACATTTAAAAGTGAAAATTGATGCACGCATTCAAACGGTCCTGGATCATGGTAAATTCATTATGGGTCCAGAAGTGGGCGAGCTGGAAGAAAAGCTCTCCGAATATGTGGGCGTAAAACATACCATCACCTGTGCGAACGGTACAGATGCCTTGCAACTGGCATTAATGGCCATGGATATAAAAGCAGGCGACGCTGTTTTCTGCCCGACATTTACTTTTTTTGCAAGCGCTGAAGCCATTGCATTTGTCGGTGCTACCCCAATTTTTGTCGATTCCAATGAAGCAACATTTAATATTTGTCCCGATCATTTAGAATTACAAATTAAAAACATTATCGCTGAAGGTAAGTTTCTCCCTAAAGCCATAATGGCCGTGAATTTGTTTGGTTTGCCGGCAGATTATCCAAAAATTCAAAAAATCGCCGATAAATATGATCTCAAAGTAATAGAAGATGCCGCTCAAGGTTTTGGCGGATCAATAAACGATCAGAAAGCCGGTTCATTCGGTGATATAGCGACAACTAGCTTTTTTCCGGCGAAGCCACTTGGGTGTTACGGAGATGGTGGTGCTATTTTTACTAATGATGATGACTATGCAGAACTCATCCAATCCTTGCGAGTGCATGGTAAGGGACATGATAAGTACGATAATGTTCGCATAGGAATGAATAGCCGTCTTGATACGATGCAGGCTGCTATTCTGTTGGAAAAACTTGCAGAGTTTCCAAGCGAGCTAGAGGCAAGAAACAAACTTGCCGCTGACTATAATGACGCAATGAGGGTAAAGAATAATATTAAAATTTTTGAGGTGCCTGATGGCTATACTAGTAGCTGGGCACAATATACGTTGGTTTCAGAAAATCGCGCTGATTTAATGGCAACATTAAAAGAGGCTGGTGTCCCATCTGTCGTTTATTATGAAACTTGTATGCATGAACAAACAGCTTTTAACATGTATGGCCATAAAAAGAGTGATTATCCAGTTGCAGAAAAAATTAGTGATCAAGTATTCAGCTTACCAATGCATCCATATATGCAAAACAATCAAGTTTTAAAAATTGTAAATAGTCTAATATCGTAAGAAATAATTAGTTATTTCTTACGATATTAGACTATTTTAGCAAAATTTTTATTTTAATAGGAAGTAATGCTAGGGTAGTTTGCCATAATCTTAGTTTTATATCATGAATTCGCGTTTGTATTTTATACTTGTTGATCAGTTTTAATTGCTCTTTATTAGTATTTCTTGGTTCTTTAGCCATCAATTCTTTTGATGCTTTTTTATAATTATCCAAACTTCAGCATTCTCTTGCCCAGAAAAAACAATCTCTAATCCAGCTAAATGGGCTAGTTTAGTCAACGTTTTTAAAGAAAAATAAAATGTATGTACCGCTCGAAACTAATAGTATCTTAATGCAACCCTTCGGTTGCACTATATTAAGGACCGCGACATACACAAAACCATTTTTAGAAAAATTATCGCATGCTCTTTTGAAAGCGTTGATTGGGTTTCCAAAATATTCCAGACAATGTCTCATAATAATTAAGTCCGTGTCGGGTGTCTGCCAACCAGAAATTACGTTCTTAGAAAACACAATTATATTTTTCATTCTCCGTTTCAGTAGTAAAAATACTTAGTCTATAATATCCATCATACTCATGTTCATAAAAATAATTATATCTATCTTTTGACCATCTTGGGTTCAAGAAAACTAATCCATCATTTTGACAAATTACTGCATTATACGGTAAATTAAACTGGCCTTTGCGTTCAACTTCTATCAATTCTTGAATATTACAAATA
>JAESUD010000258.1 GCA_016763335.1 Emcibacteraceae bacterium
AGAAAACTATATTATTGATTATGGACGAAAAGCGAAAACATCTGCGTAATTTTTAAGACGTGTTTTTCTTACATGAGGCTCTTGCACAACATAATCAATATTGTTGCGCTCAGCGTATGCCACAGCTTCCTGCTTCGTGTCAAAGGATAATATGATTTGGCTATTCATATCTGCGGAACCAGTCCAACCCACTAAGGGATCAAGGTCCCTTGTTTGTTCAGGGGCATATTCAAATTTCCATTTTTTGCAATGCTTCATTCCTGATTGCATTGCATTTTTTGTGGGTTTGAAAATACGAGCTGTCATGATTAGTACCTTATAAACAAATTCCTTTATTCTTATTACTCGACATCTGTCATGAGTTAAAGAGGAATTTATGAAAATAAATTCTTGCTAGGTTTTCTTAATAGATTTTCGGGCTTTTTCAGATTCTGACTTTAACTGACCACAAGCCGCCAATATATCCTCACCGCGCGTCGTTCTGATCGGTGCAGAAATGCCTTGGTCAAAAATTATTTTAGAAAATTTTGATATTCTTTCCTTACCCGGTCTTTCATATGATGATCCCGGCCAAGGGTTAAAAGGAATGAGGTTTACTTTCGCGTGAATTTTGTAATCTTTAATTAATTTAACCAACTTAAAAGCATCTTCATCGCTATCGTTAATCCCTTTAAGCAAGATATATTCAAATGTAATCTTTCGGCTATTCTTTATTCCACCATAATTTTTACAAGCTGTGAGCAATTCATCAATGGGGTATTTTTTATTAATCGGCATAATTTCGCTGCGGGTTTCATCATCCACCGCGTGAAGTGATATTGCAAGATTTACACCCAGTTCCTCACCACAACGATATATTTCAGGCACCACGCCTGAGGTAGATAATGTAATGCGGCGGCGTGATAGATTAATACCGTTATCGTCCATGACGATTTGCATGGCTTTCTTTACATTTTCAAAATTATAAAGCGGTTCCCCCATCCCCATCAATACAATGGTTGAAACCAGCCGCCCTTCAGACGGGCTCGGCCATTCACCAAGGTAATCACGGGCAACAAGAAGCTGCATAACAATTTCTGTTGGCGATAAGTTGCGGACGAGCCGTTGGGTTCCTGTATGGCAGAACTTACAAGTAAGCGTGCAGCCAACCTGTGATGAAATGCATAATGTTCCCCGGTCTGCTTCCGGTATAAAAACGGTTTCAACTTCCTGTCTGTCTGGAAATTTCATCAGCCATTTTCGAGTGCCGTCTTTTGATATAAGTGCTTCGATAATCTCGGGACGACCAACATCAAAATGTTCCGCGAACTTATTTCGCATTTCTTTTGAAATATTTTTCATTTCATCAAAAGATTTAGCACCCCTAAAATATATCCAGTGCCAGATTTGTTGGGCCCGCATACGGCATTGTTTTTCAGGAATACCAATTTCTCGTAGTTTCTCGGCAACTTCCTTATGAGTAAGCCCAATGAGGCTTCTGCTATCATTAAATATGTGACGCGGTGCGACAACGGGTTCAACACCAAGTGGCAAGGTTTTCATAACTTATCTCTCAATACCAATGCCCAGTGGGCATTGGCTGATTATTTAGCGGCAGGCACTTGTAATGGCATTATGGGCCGCTGTAAAGCCGGACAATGAAAAACGGTAGCTTGTGGCATTACCACGCCCACTTTTTGCATTGAGTGACAGGCTATTTCCGCGTTTCATGGACGCGACAATGGCGTCATCCTGTTTTGAATCGTAGGCCCAGGCACCATCCTGCTCGGTAAACAAACTATCTTTTGCCGTTTTATCAATAACCACCCTTACGGCTGAGCCTTTTTGAAACCTATATCCTGCAATGAAATTAAATTCATTTCTGATCTCACGGGATGGCTTATGTGTTATCGTAACAAATGGATTTCCATGTCGTAACGATTTTGGTGATTTCGCTTTAGGAACCGAAATCATATAACACACTGTTTCACCAGCATCGGTTTTCAACACAAAAGCATCCCAATCACGAAAGCTGCTGAGTAATTGCCTGCTGTCCGCCTTAGCTGTGCTTGTTGCTATAATTATAAATGATATGGTGATTGATAACCATGTCACAAACTTATTCATCTTTGTGCCTCATATTTCTTTTTCAGTGTTACTTTAGCAAATCTTTGAGTAGGATAAAATTTAAATTTGTCAGAATTTTGATTATATTATAACAATTGTCAACAATAGCCGATAGATTTTCTTCTTTTTACCGTATTTTTTCCTGTGAATAAAGATTATCATAGCCAATGAAACATTATTGCTGTAACAATTTATTTGTTACATATGAAACTAATTCTTAAGGATCACATTAATATGAGTAAAATATATAAAAGTGCCGAACGTGCGCTTGACGGTATATTATTTGACGGCATGACAATTATGGCCGGTGGTTTCGGACTTTGCGGCATACCGGAAAACCTGATTGCTGCACTGCGTGATAGCGGCAAAAAAGATATCACCGCCATAAGTAATAATGCCGGCGTTGATGATTTTGGCCTCGGGATGCTTCTGCAAACTCGCCAAATCAAAAAAATGATTTCTTCTTATGTTGGTGAAAATAAAGAATTTGAAAGACAATATCTGGCGGATGAACTTGAGCTGGAATTTAATCCGCAAGGAACACTGGCTGAACGCATTCGGGCGGGCGGCCCGGGAATACCAGGTTTTTATACAAAAACAGGCGTCGGAACATTGGTCGCAGAAGGCAAAGAACATAAAGAATTTGACGGTGAAACCTATATTTTAGAAACAGGGTTAAAAGCAGATGTATCACTTATAAAGGCCTGGAAAGCCGATAAAGAAGGCAATCTTATATTTAAAAAAACCGCCCGCAATTTTAACCCCATGATGGCGTCCGCAGGCAAAGTGAGCATAGTCGAGGTCGAAGAACTGGTTGAAACAGGTGAGCTTGACCCAGACCAAATTCATACACCCGGCATTTTTATCCAGCGCATTATCGTTTCCAAAAATCTCGAAAAACGCATTGAGCAATTGACCACCAGAACGAAAAAAGAAGGAATATAACCATGGCTTGGACAAGAGAAGAAATGGCAAAGCGTGCTGCTCAGGAACTGGTTAACGGATATTATGTAAATTTAGGGATCGGAATCCCCACACTGGTGGCCAATTTTATCCCGGACAGTGTGGATGTCACCCTGCAAAGCGAAAATGGCATGCTTGGCATGGGGCCTTTCCCGTACGAGGGAGAAGCGGACCCTGATCTTATCAATGCCGGAAAGCAAACCATTACAGAGCTTAACCGCACAAGTTATTTTTCATCCGCGGATAGTTTTTCAATGATCAGAGGCGGTCATATTGATCTGAGTATACTTGGCGCCATGCAAGTATCAGAGCAAGGTGATCTTGCAAATTGGATGATTCCCGGCAAAATGGTCAAGGGAATGGGCGGGGCTATGGATCTTGTCGCAGGCGTTAAAAAAGTGGTGATTATCATGGATCACAATGCCCGGGACGGCAGTGCCAAATTCTTAAAAGAATGCACACTTCCCCTAACTGGCGTTAAGGTAGTAGACATGATTATCTCCGATGTTGGTGTTTTTATGATTAAGGACGACGGCGCTGTGCTTACTGAATTAGCACCAGGCATTTCGCTTGAAGATGTAAAAGAGAGAACCGAGGCAAATTTTAAAATTGAGAAACATTTACTAACTTTATAATATATTATGTTATAAAATACGCTATTCTATGTTATCCGGTATTTTAGTAGTTAATAATTTGAGATAATAATTTGATGATAAATATAAAAACGATGTTTCTTGCTATAGTAGGAATGCTTTCGTTTATATCGAATTCGGCAAGTGCCACAGAATTTAAATTTGCCGACAGAGAAACGGCGATTAGAATCCTTACGGCTAATGATGAATATATGACCACCATGAAGCCGATTGAAATTGCACTTCAAGTTGGCTCACCTACTGCTGATAAAACAATTGATGATTTAAAGGCCCATTACGCGGCCAATGTCATTGAATGGCCCGAAGCGGAAAAAGCTTTAATGCGGGCGTTGCTAGTAACCCATAAAAAGAAACTGGCAAAGATATCCCATATGCTGCCGGACACGGTATATTTTATCAAAGTGACTAATGCTGTTGAAAGCGGCATTGCTCACACACGGGGCAATGCGTTTGTTTCACCGGCCCGGCGCACGTCCATTTCGACGAAGTTATTTTTCCATCAAGTTTTTCATATATTATCACGTTATAACCGCATCAGACGCGCCAGCCTTTATAATATTATTGGTTTTAGGCCCTGTTATTTTCAACCAACAGAAGACGTTGATAAATACACGATCAGAAACCCGGAAGCGCCCTTTACAGAGTTTTTCCTACCTGTCGAGATTGACGATAGAGATACATTTGTCATGAGCTATCTTCATACAAAATATGACGGGTTTGACCCGACGGTTAAGAGAGGTTTTGACGGCCACATCACCGGTGACCTTATTGAAGTCACTGTTGATAAAGGCATCTGCAAACCTGTTATCAGAGTAGACGGTTCCGCGAGCATATATAAACATGAACAAGTGCCGGATTTTTACGATACTGTCGGCCACAACACCCGGTTTGATATTCATCCTGAAGAAATCATTGCCGATAATTTCGCCTTCCTGATGATGAATAAAAAAGACCTCTTCAATCCTGAAATTCCAGAACAAATTGAAGAATGGCTAGGCGTTAATATCCGCTAAGGAAAACAAAATTGAACTCGAGTGATAATATAAAAGACCACTTGAGCGGCCCGTTATTCATGTTACTTAGCTGTTTGCTTTTTTCAATCATGGGCGAACTGATCCGTTATTTGTCCTTGATGGATATTCATCCATTTATGATGGCTTTTATAAGAACATTCCTCGCAATAATGTTTCTTATTCCCACATTTTATAAAGTGGGAATTTCCGGCCTTAAAACCGAACAACTAAAACTACATTTATTTCGCGGCATTGTTTCGGCCACGGCCGTTATCGCCAGCTTTTATGCTGTCACTGTTATCCCGCTTGCCAGCGCCACCTCTTATAGTTTTGCCGCGCCAGTCATCGCTACTGTGCTTGCTGTTGTATTTTTAAAGGAACGCATTCACCTACCGCGAATATTAGCCTTAATAATGGGCTTTATCGGTATGCTTATTTTACTACGGCCCGGGACCGTCCCATTCTCAAGCGGGGTTGGTGCGGCTTTATTATCATCGGTCGCGGTTGCGTTTGCTATCATTTGCATTCGCATTTTAAGCCAAACAGACAAACCGAATGTGGTGGCAATTTATTCACTTTTATTCACATTACCGATTTCTTTTTGCTTTGCCTTGCTGCACTGGTCTTGGCCACCTGCTGAACTTTGGGGAGCATTAATACTGGTCGGTCTTTGCGCTGCAACAGCCCAATTTTCAATATCCAAAGCGTTCAGCCAATCAGAAACAACGGCGATTATGCCCATTGATTTCACGCGTCTTTTATTTGCCGCCACGGTCGGTTATATATTTTTTGATGAAACACCGGATATATATACCTTCATCGGTGCCAGCGTTATTTTATCCAGTGCCGTATACGCCGCCCACCGCGAAGCCAAACGACGAAAAGCTGGCATATAATGACCCAAGCAATTAAATCAGATACAAACGGCCTTAAAGGCATATTTTTTATGATGGCCTTTTGCGTGGTTGTCACCATGAGTATGATTTTGATTAAAAAACTTGGCCAAGGTCTTAATGCTTTCGAAGTGGTGATGATACGCTGCGCTTTCACCGTTATGATTACGCTGGTGTTTAATTACCGACTTGGTAAAATACTATTTACAACATCACGGCCAAAAATGATGGCTTACCGTTCTGCCATTACCTGCTTTGTGGTGCTAAGCAATTTTTATGCAGTTTCAAACCTGCCCTTGGTTGAGGTCACATCATTACAATTTTCAAAACCGTTGTTTCTGATATTGCTCGCTGCATTTTTCCT
>JAESUD010000259.1 GCA_016763335.1 Emcibacteraceae bacterium
ATCAGGCGCCGCAGGATATATAGGAATGAATGTGTCCGTTCGGGCGAATGTCAGAATAGCACAAGCCGCATCTGAAAATATCGGTAAAGCACTTAATGTTGCCTTTACGTCCGGCGCGATCACCGGAATGCTTGTTGTTGGCCTTGGTATCCTTGGCGTTTCGCTTTATTATATCTATATGGCTTCCTCAGGTGTCGATGTTCGTACTAATCTGGAAGGCCTTATCGGTCTTGGTTTTGGTGCTAGTCTTATATCCATTTTTGCCCGTCTTGGTGGTGGTATATTTACCAAAGGTGCTGACGTTGGCGGCGACATGGTCGGTAAAATTGAAGCCGGCATCCCCAATGATGATCCTCGCAACCCGGCAACAATTGCTGATAACGTTGGTGACAATGTTGGTGACTGTGCCGGTATGGCCGCGGATTTATTTGAAACATATGCTGTGACCATTGTTGCAACCATGCTTATCGCTTCCAGTACTTTCATCGGAGCATCAATTGAAAATATGATGATCTTGCCGCTTCTGATCGGCGCACTAGGTATCATTGGATCAATTATTGGCACTTTCTTCGTCAGATTAAGCAGTGGATCAGAAAATATTATGGGCGCACTTTATAAAGGCCTTATCGCTAGCGGCGTTATTGCAGCGGGCCTTATTTATGGAATGTTCTCCTATTATGATATCTTCTCAACCGCTGTTTTGGCCGATGGCACATCGCTTTCATCCATGAACCTTTATTACTGTGTTCTTACCGGACTTGCGGTCACAGGATTGCTCGTTTGGATTACTGAATATTACACCAGTACCGAATACCGTCCTGTTAGAGTGATCGCTGAAGCATCCGAAACCGGCCATGGTACAAACGTAATTCAGGGTTTGGCCATTTCAATGGAATCAACGGCGGTTCCGGTCATCATCATCTGTAGCGGTATATTTATTGCTTTTGCACAAGCCGGTTTGTTCGGCATTGCGATAGCCGCGACAGCAATGTTGTCTCTTGCCGGTATGGTCATCGCGCTTGACGCATACGGCCCGGTTACAGATAATGCTGGTGGTATTGCGGAAATGTCAAAATTGCCGGAAGAAGTTCGTATCACAACAGATAAGCTTGATGCGGTTGGTAACACAACCAAAGCCGTAACCAAGGGTTATGCCATCGGTTCAGCAGCACTTGCAGCACTTGTGTTGTTTGCTGCTTACACTGAGGAAATAGCCCATTATCTTCCACAATATGCTGATATAACCTTCCCGCTTCAAGATCCATATGTTGTGATCGGATTATTTATTGGCGGAATGATTCCTTATTTATTTGCGTCCATGTCAATGCTTGCTGTGGGCCGTGCGGCCGCCAGCGTGGTTGTTGAAGTACGTCGCCAATTTAGGGAAATTCCCGGCATTATGGAAGGCACAACCAAACCTGAATATGGTAAAGCCGTGGACCTGTTGACAAAATCAGCCATTAAGGAAATGATCCTTCCATCGCTTTTACCACTGCTTGCACCATTTGTATTATTTGGGGTGATATATATGGTAAGCGGTAGCGTTGTTAACGCCTTCCAAACACTTGGCGCAATGCTGCTCGGTACAATCATTACCGGATTATTCATTGCCATTTCTATGACATCCGGTGGTGGTGCATGGGATAATGCCAAAAAATATATCGAGGATGGCAATCACGGCGGTAAAGGTTCAAATGCCCATAAAGCCTCTATAACCGGCGATACTGTTGGCGATCCTTATAAAGATACAGCTGGCCCAGCCATAAATCCGTTGATTAAAATCATCAACATCGTTGCTATTTTACTTGTCGCGATCGTTGCGAAATTAAACATCGGCTAACTAATTTATATAGCTATTTGAGAAACCCCGCTTCTGGCGGGGTTTTTTTATGAAAAATATGCTGACAAAGTGATATGATTGGCTATATTGCGCCCATATTATTAAATATTATTCACAAGAGTAACCAATATGCCGCTAATAAATAAAATCAAAGTTGGTCTTAACCCACCAGAAGAAATCAATGTCATTATTGAAGTACCCGTCGGCGGTGCTGCGGTAAAATATGAAATGCATAAACGCAGTGGAGCAATCCTTGTTGACCGCATTTTGCATACACCAATGCGTTATCCGGCAAACTACGGCTATATTCCGCACACACTTTCCGGTGATGGTGACCCATGCGACGTACTTGTTGTTGTCGGCGAACCGCTTGTTCCGGGCTGTATCATACGCGCCCGTCCGATCGGTGTGCTACTGATGGAAGATGAAGCTGGCATGGATGAAAAAATTCTTGCTGTTCCGGATTTAAAAACAGATCCGACTTATAAAGAAGTCCATAAACACACCGACCTACCGGAACTTCTGCTTAATCAAATTGAGCATTTCTTTAAACATTATAAAGACCTCGAAGAAGGAAAATGGGCGAAAATCATTGGCTGGGAAGGTCCCGAGACCGCAAAGCGTCTCATCCTTGAAGCCATTGAACGCGAGAAGCAAGCACCGGCAGATGTAGATTAATTTTACGCTTACCATTTAGTGTGATTTCTCTTATAACAAGTCATGGCTTATTCATCACTTAGAGATTTTATAGATCAACTTGAAAAACAGGGTAAACTGGTTCGGATTTCCGAACCAGTATCTGCTGATCTTGAGATGACAGAAATTGGTTGTCGGACCCTTGAAAAAGGCGGTCCTGCACTGCTGTTTGAAAATGTTATCAAATGTGATGGCACTAAAAGCACCATGCCCGTCTTGACCAATTTATTTGGTACCGTTGAGCGTGTGGCCATGGGAATGAACGCCGAACCTCATGAACTAAGAGGTATCGGCGAAACGTTGGCCGAGCTTAGACAGCCGGAACCGCCAGCGGGCTTTAAAGATGCCCTTGATAAACTTCCCCTGCTTAAAAAAGCCATGACCATGCGGCCAAAAACCGTTAAATCTGCACCTGTTCATGAAGTTATCCTGACGGGTGATGATATTGACCTTAATGCTTTACCTATCCAAAAATGTTGGCCTAATGATGCCTCACCACTCATTACTTGGCCGTTGGTGGTTTCAAAAGGGCCCGGCAAGATTAAAGAAGATGATTATAACCTCGGCATATACCGGATGCAGGTTTTAAACAAGAACCAGACTTTGATGCGCTGGCTCAAACACCGTGGTGGTGCGCAGCATCATCGGCGCTGGAAAGCAGAAAAGTCCGAACCACTTCCTGTCGCTATTGTGCTTGGTGCGGACCCTGCGACAATCCTTGGTGCCGTTACCCCGGTGCCGGACACATTATCAGAATATCAATTTGCAGGCTTACTTCGCGGCAAAAAAACCGTATTGGTTGACTGCAAAACGGTACCGCTTAAAGTTCCGGCAACGGCCGAAATTGTCATCGAAGGATTTGTATCACTTGATGATTATGCCGACGAAGGGCCATTTGGCGATCACACTGGTTATTATAACAGTGTCGAGAAATTCCCGGTCTTTACCGCCACCGCGATCACCATGCGCAAAGACCCTATTTACCTTTCCACCTATACCGGAAAGCCACCCGATGAACCGGCAATTCTTGGCGAAGCATTAAACGAAATTTTTATTCCGTTATTGCAACAACAATTCCCGGAAATTGTCGATTTTTGGCTACCGCCAGAAGGCTGCTCATACCGTGTAGCTGTGGTATCTATTAAAAAAGCATATGCCGGTCACGCCAAACGGATAATGATGGGGGTATGGTCATATTTAAGACAATTCCTTTATACCAAATTTGTTATCATCGTTGATGATGACATTAACGCGCGCGACTGGAAAGAAGTGATCTGGGCCATGTCAACACGCATGGACCCGGTTCGTGATACCACCCTCGTCGAAAACACCCCGATTGATTATCTTGATTTTGCTTCACCTGTTTCGGGACTTGGCGGCAAAATTGGCATTGATGCCACCAGTAAAATGGACGGTGAAACCGACCGCGAATGGGGCGAGCTAATTTCAATGGATGAAGATATTAAAAACACCGTTTCCGAAAAATGGGCCCGATTAAATATTGAACAGGAAAATTAATGAGTAAAGCAAACGCAAGTTCCATGTCCCCGGACAGACTGGCAAACCTCGTATCAAAAGCAAGAAAAGCCGGTGCTGATCATGCGGATGCCGTTTTCTTTACCGGAAATGCCAGCTCAGTATCCTGGCGTCTTGGTAAACTGGAAGACATCGAAAGATCAGAAAATTCCGACCTTGGCCTTCGGGTTATTATCGGTAAAAACCAAGCGATTGTCTCGTCTAGCGATATGAGCGATGAAACATTGGACGAACTGGTTTCACGCGCCCTTGATATGGCAAAAAATACACCCGAAGACCCCTATTCCGGCCTGGCTGATAAATCGCTTCTGGCAATTGATAATTTGCCGGAGCTCGATTTGTTTGATGAAAATGAATTAGACGAAGAAACTTTAAAAAATATTGCCGCCGAGGCCGAAGCTCACGCCCTTGAAACCCCGGGGATTACCAATTCGGAAGGCGCGGGAGCGAGTAGCTCGAAAGGGTTTATCACTCTGGCAAATTCAGACGGGTTTGTCGGTCATTATAGCTCAAGCAATTTTGGCTGCAGCATTTCAGTCATTGCCGGTGAAGGCAGCACTATGGAACGGGATTATGCCTGGACCTCAAGACGTCATTTCGCAGATATGGAAAGCCCTTATAAAATTGCCAAAGAAGCGGCGGAGCGAACCTTAAAAAAGCTAAACCCGCGTAAAGCGAAAACCTGCGAAATACCGGTTGTTTATGACCCACGGGTATCGCGCACACTTGTCGGTCACCTTGCGGGCGCCATTAACGGCGCCGCCATTGCCCGCGGCACCAGTTTCCTGCTTGAGTTATTAGAAAAACAAATTTTTCCAAAAAACATAAACATTATCGATAACCCGCATTTATTACGCGGCCCGTCTTCGCGCCCATTTGACGGTGAAGGGGTGCGCAATGCCTCACTCGATATTATCAAAGACGGCGTCCTTAAAAACTGGGTGCTCGACAGCACCAGCGCCAGACAGCTTAAACTCACCAGTAATGGTCGCGCCAGCCGCGGCACATCAAGCCCCCCGTCGCCATCAACCAGTAATTTATATATGGAAGCGGGTAATATTTCGGTTAAAGACCTTCTTGGTGATATTAAAGACGGCTTTTACGTCACCGAGCTAATCGGTAGCGCCGTAAACGGCATCAACGGCGACTATAGCCGCGGCGCCAGTGGTTTCTGGATTGAAAATGGCGAACTAACATACCCCGTCAATGAAATCACCATCGCCGGAAACTTAAAAGACATGTATCTAAACCTAACCGCCGCCGACGATCTAGAAATAAGATATGGCACAGACGCCCCAACAGTACGCATTGAAAAAATGATGTTGGCGGGAAGTTAAAGTTAGAGGCAAAAATGCTCGATGACACGATCGAAAATTCAAAAATAAAGTGGTGGCAAACAGCCAAAGGTCGTAATGTTTTTATGGCTTATTCACTGCGTAGAATTCTTGGATTTGAGGGCCTTCGTTCTTTAAAAGAACGAAACTGGTCTTTAGTAGGCTTGTCATTGTTAGCTCTTGGCATTGTCTCAGATATAACCCAAATTTTAGCACCATTCACAGATGTTGGCGTTCTACTCTCATTAAGTGCTGTCATTGTATTTGGAATTATTATTTTACGACGTCTACACTTTTGTAACTTATGTATTGCGCCTTTCGTTATTTCTTTATTTTTACTTCTTTTTTTCAGTGTTGCCACGGTCGCCCATCAGACCGATGATACCCCGAATAATGGCATTATCGTTGACGCGTTTCCCGCCTTAGAAAGTATGCAAAAGGAAATTATAAATTACCTAGGAAACATAGGGGAGCGTGTTGCTAATGTCGAAGATACGCTTGACGTCGTAGATGGTAAAATTAACAAAATCCAAGAATCTCAACAACGTACAGAAGGCATGATTTCAGCTCTAGCAACACAAAACCTGCACCAGCATTTGGAACTCTTATCAGCAATAGCAGAAGAAAAAGGTGTTCCTAAAACTGCCATGATTTCACATTTAATGAAATTAGGAGCAAACCCTGAAATTCAAAAAGAGGAAATACCTAAATTTCTTGCCAATTTTGCTGACAGTTTTTTAAAGCTCAAACAAAGATTGCTGTCTATTGATGTAAATGATGAGCAACTCAATGAAATAAGAAAGAAAGCTTTTGAATATCTGGAAGATGGTAACTTAGACGCGGCACGAAACACTCTTAGGGACGCCCGTGCAGTCATAAAAAAAGGCCGACAGAACAGCGCTTTAAAAGAGGCAACACTATTGGCTGATGAAGCGGCAATAGATACCTTGGAACTTAAATATAGAATTGCCGCTGATAAGTATATGGAAGCTGCTGATATCACAGTATTTAATGAACAGCATTCTGCATCTCATCATTATTCGGCAGCATACGTTCTATATATGTTGGGGGATGAATTTGGTGATAATAATGCACTTATAGAATCGTTAACGCTCTATAATCAAGTTTTACTGACCCTCACCCGTGATAGTGCCCCACTAAGATGGGCCAATATCCAAAATAATATGGGCAATGTTTTGAACACACTTGGTCAACGCATGGGGGACACTGCCCTGCTCGAACGGGCCATCGTTACCTATAAGGAATCGTTGAAGGAACATACCCGTGATCGTGTGCCAATAGATTGGAGCGATACCCAGAATAATCTGGGCAATGTATTGACAGCCCTTGGCAACCGTAAAAGAGACACAGCCCTACTTGAACAGGCTGTTACGACCTACAGAGAAGCGTTGAAGGAACGTCCCCGTGATCGTGTACCATTAAAATGGGCTAGGACACAGCACAACCTGGCCTCTGCTTTAACAATTCTTGGCGCCCGAGAGGGGGACACCGTTCTGCTTGAGCAGGCCGTCACAACTTACAGAGAAGTATTGAAAGAATTTACCCGTGACCGTATGCCACGTGAATGGGCAACAATCCAAAATAATTTGGCGGCTGTTTTGCGAGACCTTGGTGAACGAAAGCGGGACACAACCCTGCTTGAACAAGCCATCACAACCTACAGAGAAGCCTTGAAAGAACTTACCCGTGACCGTGTGCCACTGGATTGGGCAAGGACTCTTAACAATCTAGGCATTGCTTTGACATTTCTTGGAGAAAACAAGAACGACACAGACTTGTTTGAACAGGCTATCACGACCTTCAGAGAAGCGCTGAAAGAACGTACGCGTGATCGTGTTCCACTAAAATGGGCTTGGACACAGAACAATATATGTTGGGCAATATCGCGTATTATTGAGCTGTCAGCAGATGACGAGAGATATTTAGAAGGCGAGACCGCCTGTCAAAATTCAATAGATATAATTACCAAGAACCATTTTACGAACCAACGGGGGTTGACAACACATTCACTAGCGTACCTTTATATGGTGACTGCAGAACTCAGAAACGATTCACAGCTTAAGAGCCGGTCAATTGAATTATTTAATTTAATTTTAAAAGATAAAAAAAACCA
>JAESUD010000260.1 GCA_016763335.1 Emcibacteraceae bacterium
GGAATATCAAGTTCTTCGTCGTCCATTTTATCTTCTTTTAATTATCGCCTATGTGTTTAACTCTCTATTGTCTATAAATTAAAGACAGTGTCAATTAGCTTTTAAGCAGGATTAATTTATGAAAGCAGTAAATATTAAAAAATTCGGCGGGCCAGAAATGTTAGAAATCATATCATGCCCAATACCTAAAATTACAGCGAATCAGGTGTTGATAAAAATCACGGCTTCCGGCGTAAACCGCCCCGACATTGTTCAAAGAAAAGGTTTATACCCTGCACCAACCGATGCGTCACCTATTCTTGGCCTTGAATGTGCTGGGATTATTGAACGGGTGGGTAAAAATGTAACCGGTTGGAAAGCCGGCGATGAAGTCTGTGCCCTACTCCCCGGCGGCGGATACGCCGAATATGCCGCGACAGATCAGGGAAGTGTTTTAAAAATTCCAAATAATTTAACCATGATTGAAGCAGCTGCCCTACCCGAAACATATTTTACCGTATGGTCAAATTTGTTTATGCGTGCAGGATTAATGCACGGCGAAACTCTATTAATCCACGGCGGCACGTCCGGCATTGGCACGACAGCCATTCAAATGGCCAAACTATTTGGTGCAACAGTCATCAGCACATCAGGCAGTGATGAAAAATGCAACCAATGTAAAGAACTCGGCGTAAATCACACCATAAATTATAAAACACAGGATTTTGTTAAGCAAACACTTGAATTTACAGATGGCATAGGCGTTGATGTTATCCTTGACATGGTAGCCGGTGAATATCTACCACGAAATATCAATGCCCTTAACGAGGACGGCAGACTGGTTATAATCGCTGTGCAAGGTGGCATCAAAAACGAGCTAAACATGCTAACCGTAATGAAAAAACGTCTAACAATTACCGGTTCAACCTTAAGGCCACGAAATAATAATTTTAAAACAGAAATTGCTAAAGCATTAAAAGATAATATCTGGCCATCACTTGAAGCTGGCAAAATTAAACCCATCATTGACAGAACATTTGTCCTTGATGATGTTGTTGCTGCCCATCAATATCTGGAAAGCGGCAAACATTTTGGTAAAATAGTTTTAGAGATATAGAATTATTTTAACTTTATTGTCCTGTACGGCGCCAACGATCAATGGTGGCCTTAACAAAATTCTCATCCTCAAGTCCAAGCTGCCAATCAACGGAATAGGACGGGCTACCACTGCTTGGAAGATGTTCATCGTCAAGTTTATCAATGAGCAATCGAACCGGGGCCTCTACCCCCTCTCCGACGGCTAAGGCTTCACGGTTTTGCAATGATGATAGTGCATTAAGCGATCCTTCCGCCCCCTCAGGCAACACATGTGCGACAAACTTTTGATCGCGGTCATTATTAAGACGCATGGCAAAAATTGTCCCGCACTGTGAAAGCGCAGACTCAGACACATCAGCCGGCCTCTGAGAAACCAAACCAAGCGACACACCGTATTTACGACCTTCTTTGGCAATTCGTTCAATAGCTTTTTTTGTGGAATTAAAAATTGTTGAATTATCAGTTGGTACATATCTATGGGCTTCTTCGCAGACCAGCAATATCGGGCGCGCATCATTACCACGGCTCCACACCGCAAAATCAAATACTGCCCGGCTGATAATCGACACCACAACATTAACAATTTCAGACGGCACACCGGAAAGATCAATTGTTGATACCGGTTTATTATTAACCGGAAAACGCAAAAGTTCGCCAATAATGCTATTCAGGCTGTCATTAATCAACATGCCTGAAAACATAAAGCCAAACCGTGTATCGCGGCGAAGTTCGTCAATTTTGTTTTTTAGACGTAAATATGGTGTTAGTGTTTCCGGGTTATCAAGTTTTCCCATTTCTTCATCAAGATAACGCATCACAAAGGAAAGCTTATAAGGAATGGGTGTATCAACTGTCACCTGTTCAGCGGGTAGGTTTTCGTTATTATCGATCCTTGCCTCATAAATACAGCGACGAAGAACATCGATTTCAATCATTCTTTCTTTGCTACCATAGGCCCCGATAAACATTTCAACATGTTCTTCAAAATTCATCATCCAGTATGGAAGTCGCAAATTATTAATATCAAAATGTTCCGCGCAATCAGAAAATGCCGTTTCATATTCATTATGTGGGTCGAGCATCAAGATATGAGCATGAGGAAGTCGTTCAACTATGCGGCGGATCAACAAAGCAACCGTGCAGGATTTACCCGTGCCGGTGCTGCCAAGAATTGCAAAATGCTTACCGAGCAAGGCATCAATATTGATGGATGCCGGCGTTAAATGCTGCGGAAAAACATGACCAAGATGGAAATGGTTACTATCGTTATTACCAAATATTCCTTCAACATCCCGAAGGCTCACCGGATAAATTGCCTGACCGGGAATGGGAAAATCCGTTACTCCGCGATCAAATATCATTCTCGTTTCCGTGTAGGGTGCCCGAATACCATGGCCAAGAAAATCCAACGTCATAATAGCTTTATCAAAAGTTGCGCCATTTTGCTGTGCGATAATATTACGGACGGTTACAAATAAGTATCCCTTGGAAACCTTAATTTTGAGAATAGTACCAATTTGTCCTGGTGAAAATTCCGCTTCATCACTATCAATATTAGATAGCTCGCGCAATACAGCAAGATCACAAATAGCTTTGGCACCATTACCACTCACTTCTGTAATCTGACCTATTTCCCGAGACGGTTCAATTTCACTAAGTTCTACACTGCTCATATCACTCTCTTGTTTCTCTGAAGCCTGATTTTTCATAAATTTTACTTTTCTCCACCATATCCCATAAACTTGTGATATAATTGCGGAAACTATAGAGAATGAGGCTTAAAGAAACGGTTAAAATTACTTTAAATACGCGGGAAAACTAAATTGGATATTTTTTTTAAAATTTATTCAGGATTTCGTTGACATTTTATCAGTGCCGCTATAGTTTCCCTCAAAGTTTGAAAAGTGTTTATCACTTTAGGTCACAAAGACCCGCAAATAGCTACATATAAAGATACGGAAATATTATGAAAGTCGTAAATTCATTAAAGTCACTTAAAAATCGTCATCGCGATTGTCGTGTAATCCGCCGTAAAGGCAGAACTTTGGTTATTAATAAAACAAATCGTCGGTTTAAAGCCCGTCAGGGGTAATATTACAAATATCTTATAAAGATATTTGACAACCGTACCTATTTCGTAGTAAATTAGAATTTGTTAGAGGCTTCGGCCTTTAACAAACTGGAGACCGAGCTTCCCCCCCAAGGGCTCGGTCTCCTTCCTATTTAAGGGGTATTTTATCCCAAAAATAATAATCCCTAAACATATATATAATCTTTAAACATATATAATGAATGTATTTTTTATATTTTAATATGATGATCTTGCACACGTGATATGCGCAGCACATTTGTTTTCCCTGGTGTACCAAACGGCATTCCTGCCATGATAACGATTCGGTCATTTATGTTGGCGTAACCATATTCATGACAAATATTGCAGGCTTTATCGATCATATCCTGAAAATTAACCGCATCCTGCGAATAAACGCAATTGAGCCCCCATACAAGCGCCAGCCGCCGTGCAGTGCCAATATTGGGCGTAAGAACCAAAAGCGGGGTTTTCGGACGTTCGCGCGACGCCCGTAGTGCCGTTGAGCCGGACCCTGTATAAGTAACAATAGCCTGCGCTTCTATGGTATCGGCGACTTGTTTTGCTGCAGCACTGATTGCATCGGCAGTTGTGGCTTCCGGTGTTGCAAGATCTTTTCCAAGCATACGTCTGTAACTCGGTTCACTTTCGATACTACTGGCAATTTTGTTCATCATGGCAACGGCTTCTTCCGGATATTCACCAGCCGCCGATTCCGCCGATAACATAATAGCGTCAGCCCCGTCAAAAACAGCATTGGCCACGTCCGATACTTCCGCCCGTGTCGGAACCGGGGCGGTAATCATACTTTCAAGCATTTGTGTGGCAACCACGGACGGAATACCAGCCCGCCTGGCGTGACGAATAATTTTTTTCTGTTTTACCGGCACAAGTTCCATGGGCAGTTCAACACCCAAATCGCCACGGGCAACCATAACACCATCAGATACAGCAATAATTTCGTCTATCGCATGAACCGCAGACGGCTTTTCAATCTTCGCCATCACCGATGCACGGCCCTTAATGATTTCTTTTGCCTCAATCACGTCTTCCGGTCTTTGCACGAATGAAAGCGCAACCCAGTCAACACCCAGATCAAGAACAAAGTTCAGATCTTTCTTGTCTTTCTCTGTAAGCGCCGCAAGCGGTAAAATAGCACTCGGTACATTAACACCCTTGCGGTTCGATAACTCACCACCAACCAATACGGTTGTGATGATTTTCTGCTCTTCAACTTTATCAATTTGCAGACGAATTTTACCGTCATTTAAAAGAAGTTCGGTTTTCGGCTCGACCACCTGATAAATTTCAGGATGAGGAAGCTCAACTCTTTTATTTGTTCCAGGGGTAGCGTCCATATCAAGAATAAACTGCTGATCTTTTTCAAGCATGATTTTTTCATCCTTGAACACCCCTACCCGCAATTTTGGCCCTTGTAAATCAGCAAGAATACCAATTGGTCGCCCTGTGGCCTTTTCCACTTCACGAACTGTTGCATAAAGATTTGCAGCATCGCTATGGGTGCCGTGGCTCATATTAAGACGGAATACATCCGCCCCCGCATCCGAAAGTTTTTTAATCATTTCAAAACTTGATGATGTTGGCCCCAAGGTGGCAATTATTCGTGTGCGTCGACTTCGGTGCATATTATTATCCTATTATATTATCTTCTAAAAAACGCATAGCATGCGCGGTATAAATTATAAACGTCAATTTTGGCACTTACCGCATAAGGCGTATGGATGGAAAGCACAGGAACTCCAAAATCAATCACATTCATATCCTGCCTTGAAAACTCACCACCAATAGTACCGCCGCCAGCAGTTCCCACTTTATATGTTGCCGTCTGCCACGGAATGTTATCTTCATCCAACACTTTACGGATATAGGCAATATATTCGGAATTAGCATTAAACCCACGTCCGTAAAGTTTAAGATTAACCCCGTAACCAAGGCGCGGCCCGTTTAATGGCTCCCAGGCATTTGGTCGCATGGGGTTAATGCCGGGATTTA
>JAESUD010000261.1 GCA_016763335.1 Emcibacteraceae bacterium
ACATGATTATAATCATGTCAGGCCTCATTCATCACTAAACGGACTAAGCCCATACATGGCATTAAACAAAGAAAGGAATAAAGCCATTGCAAATCAACATGAATTAGACAAAAATATCAAACCAAGACTCTATGCATAAATGGACCTAACTTGGGGGCAAGGTCAATTGATAACGTATCAAAGACCGATGAATGTCTAAAATATGGCACGCCCGTCGTTCACTCACCTTAAAATCATCCGTAAGGTAAGTAACCGCTTCGCGTTTAACAACAAGGTCACGACCAGATTAATTTCTGCTAACGCGGACTAAATTCATATTAGCATCATTCATCTAGTGAAATTTCGAGCCCTTCTATCGATTGTATTGCTTGTCCAGCAATGCCTTCCAAATCACCATACATTCCAACTGTTGCTTCTATAACTCCCTGAATTTGAGAGTCTCTTTTAGCCCATAACCGTGTCATGACCTTTCTTTCTTTGTTTAAATCGTCTTGCATCATAGAAAATTTTTCTACGATGGCTTCTATACGATGTCTAAATCGTGATCCCGTAAGATATTGGTAAACTTGTTCTGTTTTTGTTTGCTGCCCATCTTTGATAAGCCGTGAGTTGTTGATTTCAATAAGCGATTGTCTCAGTGCAAATGCTAATGGCATGGCATATTTTTGCCCTGAAACCCAAGTTCCATCAATTTGCCCAAAACTATCTATGCTTTTAGGTAAGCTATTAGACACAATAACAGCTATCTCAGAACCAGCCGATCTCTGATCTTCTCGCAGTTTTGATAACCAACCATCACTCCAGTTTTTTGTTCGTTTTGTTTCCCAAATAATACTGCCGCACATTTGACCTGATGGAGAAACAATACGTTGGATAACATCTGCTCCAAATTCACCCTTTGCAACGGGTTCAATAACATCAAACGGGAATTGAACTTTAAGGTTTTTTTCAAGTTCAAGTTCTAATACTTCACCTTGCAACTGCTGAGATCCCTGTTCGGATTTTTGCTTTAAGCTTTCTATTTGACGTTGCATTGAAATAATTTGTTGCTCCTTTTCAGACACTTTCAGTTTCATACTTTCTTCTACGTCTCTCTTTATTTTTAACCTCTCAGCATCGAGGCCAAATTGTATTTCTTGTTGTATTTTAAAATCCATTTCACGGGACTTATCGTCTAAAGCCCGTGTTTTTTGAATTAAGCTTACCTGTTTTTTTTGTGCCTCTCTAAGCTTTATTTCTCGTTCCTTTAAAACCTTTTGCAACTCATCAACTTCGTGTGATTTTTGATCCAAATCGTATTGAAAAGATAACTTTGCTCGCGTAGCTTCATTTTTAGAAATTTGTTTACGTTCTATATCCAGTTGCCTATCTACTTCTTGATATATTAGTTTTTCGGATTCCTTAACTGCAACACGTTTCTTTTCAAGAGATATTTCTCGTTCTTTAATATTTACTTGGCTATCAAGCAGGCGCTTTTCATACTCTGCTTTTGCTGCTGCAACAAGAGGAGCTGCAATACCGTCTGTCAGCTTTATGGTCTCACCACAATTGGAGCATTTTATACTTGGCTCACTCATATTTATTCTACTCCTTTAATTTCAGCAGAAAGTGCAAGATTTTCCTCAACTGTAGGAGTAAGGTTAACACCTTTCGTCATCATTTCATAATGACCGATGTGTCCTGCTTTATTAAAAATATTCTTAAAAACAATGAGATATTTTTCTATGGTATTGGTATCACATGACGTATAGAGGTCGTCATTAATAGAATGTGAACCGTCATTAATCCACGATAGTAGAGAGCCACACACTATTTTGTCGTTTCCTGATAAACCATTTACAATTTCATCAGTGTTTATGCCACCAAAGAATGTGAAATATGTTTCTATAATCCTTCGCATTACATTCTGTGCTGTTATAACAGATAATTCGGAACTACAAATTTCAGCCCATAGCATTTCATAAGATGATGTTACAGGGTTTTTTCCGTGTAGTTTTATTTTGGATTCACCATTTTTCTTTTGGACTGTCCAAAATGTAGGAGTATTTTCCTTCTTAGGAATTTTGCGTTCAAAAGTTATTTCTTTATGGAAATAAACGTTATGGGTTAGCGTTAATATTTGAACTATAGAAGAATTCCCGTTTCTAATTTTATTAATAACCCCTCTAATTAAATTACAAACGATAAATAAAACATCGCTATCTAAGCTGGATACAGGGTCATCAAAAACAACAACCCGTGATGAGGCTAAACCATCCGTTTTGAGTGAGCCATCAATTAACTGATAAAAATATAAGAAGGTAATAAAAGACTTCTCACCTTCGCTGAGTGTTTCCTTTGCATCGGAGCCATCTGCCCTAGTAATTTTATAAAATCCTGGGTTTTCACTTTCAGCAAGTGAAAAGCTAGTAAAGCCAAAAGATAAAAGTAAACCGTTTATTTTATTAAGAGTAGGGTTAATACTCGTAATTTGGAGTTCTAAAGATTTAACTTCAGAACTAATTTGGCTTATTTTGGTTTTTTTTTCGGATATATTTGCTTTTATATCTGTGATAGTTTTTTTTGTGTTATTTATTTTCAGTTTAACTTTGTCGGCTTCAACCTTAATATCTTCAATAATCCGTTTCCAAATTTCAGAAATTAATTGTTTTTTTCGTGCGTCTAAATTATCAATTGTTTGATTGTTACTTAGCGCTTTAATATTTGCTTTTTGAATTTCATCAGAAATGTCTTCAATGACACCTGATATAGGCTCGAGCCTAATTTTTGAACTTGGTTCCTTTTTTTTGCTTTCAATGTGTTTTAAATTAACAGTTAACAAACTATCTAAACTCTTCTGTTTATCAATAACCTTGTCTTGATTTAAAAATTTTGGACTTGCATCTAAAATAGCCTTAAGTCGACTTTTCAATGAATCAGAAAAATCACTATACTTTTGACTCAGATCATCAATAGCTTCTAGATCGAGGGTGTAAGTACGATCAAAATACTCGTTTAAACTGTTTTTAAAATCTTGTTCTGTTTTTTGTTGACAGAACGGACAATACTCGTCGTTTTTATTATAGAATGCTATTCCAGTTTGAACCCAATCGCTATTTCCAAGTGTGGTAATCATTGCTGCAATATCAACGTTGTCCTTTCCGAGCACAACTTTAGAAAGAACAGGAGTCTTTTCCAATTCTATGATGTCGTCATAAAGTAATTTTGGAATTAAATTTTCTTGTGATAAATCATCGGAAAACACGGATTGAGCCTGTTCTTTGATGATGTTAATTTCCAACAATTCGGCTGTATTATTTTCGACTTCTGAATCGTATTTACTTTTAAAAGTATCTTTCGTACCAGCACCCTTGAATACATTTTTGAACTCTTTGTATTCGGATTTTTTTTTCCAACACATCTCTACAAGTTCGCTATCAAGATCAGTTTTTTCCTTTTCTTTACCTCCGTCACCATTGTCGCCGGCCAACACCTTTTTATAGTTGACAACTTTATCAGATAGAACAGCAATATCATTATTTTTATCTTTTATTACTGCACTGACCTCCACATTATCGCCAAAAGTATAGATACCCATTACTTCTGCATTTGGATTAAAATGTTTTTCAACAAAATCTCGATTATATACCAAAATTTCCATTGGATTACTTTGATGCCAGGCGACTTCACAGTTTGAGCCAATCGTATCTGCAGAAGGAGTTAATCTAATTTGATCCTGATTGGCTAAAACCCTTGAAATAGTGGTTTTTCCAGATCCATTTGAACCGTAAATAAAATTAATTTTTTTAAGGTCAAACATTTCTTGAGATTCAATTCCGTATGAACCTGTTTCTTTGATTGTAATTTTGGATATCATATTTCTAAACACTCTTAAATTTGTAATTAAATTAAAATTTTTATTAAAATAGTTATGATCTCGCAAAGTATGTACTAACTAAATAGACATATTTAGTAACAATAGATTTGTCCTAAATGGAATACAACTTAATTATATAAAACTATACTATATAAAAATCATTAGGCACTATTAAAAAATAATTGATTTATATAAAAATGACAAAACTAAAAATTATTAAACTTTGCTAATTATGGCTTTAGGAGCACGTAATAACACTATTTATCAGTTGTTTGGGATGTTCTATTTATGGCATTGGTTTTTGATTATGTCGACCATTACAAAATGCAGTAAAAAGGCAATAGAATCTAATGATGATAAAAATATTGAATCTTCTTTTAATGTTTTTTTGCTGAAGAAGAGGTTCTAGGGGCTGTATGAGCAGCGGTAACCATATATATTCCACATGAAGTTATAGGTTTTTGTATTAAGGAGAATAAAAGTCTTATTGCAGCATGGCGTAGTTATGAAAACATAAGTCAGACTGAGCTTGCTCAAAAAGTAGGCGTTTCAAAGTTAGCACTTATTGAAATAGAACCGCCCATCTTTTATTTTTTTATCATCCATTTTGTCACTCTAATTTATTGTTCTGGTTATCTGGTTTATATTTTTACCAATATGCACTGTTTCACCTCTTTTACGTAACATTAGGATTTTTAATTGGATGTTAAGAGCGAATAGGTAAGGGTGTTCATCAAGACTGGTAACGACTAGTAACCAGAACCGGTATCGAACAAAGGAGAAAAGCTAATGAAACACTCACTAAATGAGGCATCAAAGTTGTGTAATCGTGCTAAGTCCACTCTATCAAAAGCTATAAAAACAGGGCGTATGTCTGCTAATAAAAATGATAAAGGACAATTTGAAATTGATCCTGTAGAATTAAACAGGGTGTTTCCTTATGCCGTTGACAACCAGTCACCAGAACCGAGATCGAACAGATACATCGAACAAGAGAACACTATTGAAAACAGTGTTCTAAAAGTTAAACTTGAGGCAAAAGATGAATTATTTGAAAGATTAAAATCTGAAATAAATGACCTAAAATCACAACGGGATGAATGGCGAGATCAAGCTAAAGAATTAACAACACAAAATAAAAGTCAAACTCTGCTAATAGAAAACTTGTCTCCAAAACCTGAAATTAAGCCACGTGGTGGACTTTTTGGGTTTTTTAGTAAGTCATAGTAAAAAAAGTGAATTGAATTTGACGGATTTTGATACTGTTTTTAAGCTTGGAACGTAGCCAAAATTTTTCTTGTGTTTTAATATGTGTTTTAATAGTGTTTCCAGATTTAGGCAGGTTTGTAACTTATTGATCTTTATACGATAAAACCGTGTTAAAAATTAATTTGGTGTGTAATATCACGAATGGAGGTGTGTAATATCACGAATCTAACTTCAATACATTTTATCTACTTGGTGTGTAAAGTCCTGAAAAATATTGACGTGGTGTGTAATATCACGAATAGTAGGAATCAGGTGTGTAAAGTCCTGAACTTTAAATAGGTAATGCATGAAATGTTGAATCTAACTCTAATTGTGTGAAGCTCGTAAATAATGAACCAAGAACTAGAAAAATATGACCGCACACCTCTTCTACCTGAAAGACACCCAGAACCAGATTTTTTTATTTGTGACATTTTCGATGCCGCGCCAAAGTCTGATACCGCTTCAATGGAACATCCATTATTTACGCTCGCAACTAAACCCGATATGACAGACCGCATGTATCAGAATGGCGACAGCTATATACGCTTACGTCCATCCCCTGACGGATTGGCAACTGTTCATGATCGAGACATTTTAATTTACTGTATTTCCCAATGCATGCACCGATTAAACAATGGGCAACAAGTACACAAAACGCTTAGATTCAATGCTCATGACCTCTTAAAGGTCACCAATCGCGACACAAGCAAAAGAGGTTATGCGCTTCTTAAAACAGCACTTGGCCGCCTTCAGGGGACACAGATAGAAACAAATGTTACAACTGGTGGGCTTGAACAAACAGATCTATTCAGCTTCATAGATAGAGCCAAATTTATAAGAGAGACCCATGATGGCCGTATGCAAGGATTAGAAATAACCCTTTCTGATTGGGTGTTTAATGCTATGCACGAGAAAAGCGGTGACATACTTACCCTGTCTAAAGATTATTTCAGGCTAAGGAAGCCGTTAGAGCGTCGCTTGTACGAGTTAGCTCGAAAATGTTGCGGTCAGTCCTCTAAGTGGCATTTTCGCGTTGAAACGCTTCACAAACGGACGGGGTCCACATCCAGACCAAAAGAATTCAAGCGGATGCTGAAAAAAATCATTGATGATAATGACAAACATCAGCATATTCCAGATTATACTTTTAAAATGGAAGATAATCTTGTTGTTATTCGTCCTCGTGGGGAGTTTTCAGAGATCTATAAAGAACCTGAAAGCGTGGATGCTATAGATAAAATTTTCTTGGCACCAAAAACGTTTGATATTGCCCGTAAATTTGCAGGGGGATACGATCTCTATTTTTTAGAAAGTCAATGGCGCGAAATGCTGACATCCAAAAACGCCATACCAGAGAATGTCGATGCTTCATTCATGGGCTACGTTAAATGGTACATAACAAAACATGGCAAAGCATAATTAATATTTATTAAATTATGCGAGCCTCAAGCGTTTAGATACTGGCCGCATACATCATTTCCACATTCTACTTGCTAAGCTCTGTTCTTCAGCTCCAACAATTTGCATATAATGCGCTGTTGTTTGAATACTACTATGCCCCATCCATTTTTGAATTACAGGGAGAGGAATGTTATTTTCGATACAAGCCACTGCAAATGCGTGTCTAAGTCCCTTAGCGGTCGCTAATGAACCTTCTAAACCCATTTGCTCCATAACACCCTTACACCACACCCAGCCCGTCTTACGCGTGATATTCCATAAATAAAAACTTCTATTCTTTTTCCTTTTCAAACCATGAACCAGATTAAGTTCATCAATAAACGAACTTGGGACTGGCACAGCTCGCCAATGCTGCTTAGCTTCACCGTCTACCTTGCGCTTTTTTAATGTTCTGAAAATCAAAACACCTTCAGTAAAATCTATTCTATCACTCGTAAGCTCTAAGGCTTCAGACAAACGACAACCAGTATATGCAAGAGTTCTTACAAAGGTTCGGGCTTTATCATGTTGGCTATGATTAATTGCCATTTTTAGAAAACTTAATCGCTCTTCTGGAGAAAGATACAATCGTTGACCTAGATTATTATATAACTGCATAATTGAAACTTAGCCCCTGAAACTACATTTTAATATTATGTAACATTATTAATAAATAGTGTTACATAATATCATTTATTTAAGTCCAAAATTAAAAGCTCAAGCAGAAAGTGTTTTTTCTCAAATGGGAATGAACACAGCCGATGCTATACGTATGTTTTTACAGCAAACTGTAAATGATGGTGGACTATCATTTCAACCTCATACCAAAACTATAGCTGCTTTCTCTGAAGTTGAAGACAACCAGTCAACTGAAGTGTCTTTGGATGACTTGCGTCGTGAAATGGAATTATAAAAGTGCTCCAAATAAATCAAACATCCCAGTTTAAACGCGATGTTAAAATTAATAAAGCAACAAAAGAACCTTGAAGAGTTGTTTCTTGCTAGAAGTGGTAGTCATTCAGAGTTATTTTAGCTTTGTAACATTATTTGTGAATTGAAGTGCAAAACTATGCTCCCTATTTTTATCAAATAAGGGGTGGTTAGCGTGAGCATAAACTGCACAAATTAAAACCAACACTAATTATTCCTAACAAGATACTAAACGCTGCTAGCTGTGCTGGAATTCGAACAGATGGATCAGGTGAGAAAAAATACCAACAAAGGCGTTCTAAAAGACAAGCATTTTCTAGCTTGAAATCCAATTCGTCATCAATATCTACTTTAAGTGCTTCACGAATATCAATTGGCATAGAAATGGCATCTTCTTCCTTAAAGCCAAGCAGCATCACTATTATTGATTCTTTAGAGCCATTATTTTTAATTATTTTCGCAAGGCTATAGCGTTTAAATTTGTTTCGGTGTTTAAAGTTAAGCCTAACTAGAATTCGTCCATTATTACTGTTTGACAAAGTAGTAACTTTGAGCTTTGGCATTTTATATTCCTTCAACATTTTTACTTGATTATTCTTGCACCGCTTATGTAACACTATTACTAATAGTGTTACATAATATTAAAATTGCCAGTACTTTAAGCATATAGATAACTGCATTAATCTGTTCCATAGAAGCTGACGATTTACACGTTTGCTAACCAAAAACAAGACCTACATATAAAATTAAATATTGATTGAAAGCATCCATTTTTCAGAGAAGGTGCTCTTATATTTTTTACTAGGGTCAAGTCGACGGCTACCTCCACGTTGTGCAAAAATTTTCCAATTTTCAACAATTGGATTCTTAATGTTTAATCTTTCTTCTATAATATAACCGGCTCTAACTTTTATGATTTTAGTACCGTAATTTTCGATTTTATCTATGATATCTTCAATATGATGAATGGCATGGTTATCCCAAATCTTTAGAACATGACTAATTCCACCGCAAAATTGGGGTTTATCCAGGGTATCAAAAAAAGTTCTAGGGATATTTGAAATATTTATGAACTGACGCTTAGTTTTATCATCTATTTTTGAGCTTCTGTGAATGAACAGCTTTGTTTCCCCTATAGTATTGGGATGGCTTGTTGTACTATACAATGGCATAGCGTTCAAAGTATTAAGCTTTTCTTTTTGAGAATTTGCAACAGAAATAGTTAAATGCAAAAAATCTGATTTAACTTCTGTGAATTTATATTCATATAATGCAGATAAGTGAGAAATAGATGCTAATGGATCAGCTAAACAGACTTTTTCTTGAGCTGATAACGTACGATATTTTTGTAATTTCCACATCCGTGAATAATGGTAATCCTTTGCTATTATATTTTCTTCAGTTAGCAGCTCTAATATTTTACTTTGCGTAAGAACATCAAAACAACATTCATTCCGATCACAAACGTTAGAAATTTTTTTTTCAATGTAATAATTCGAAAAAAGAGGGACACCATCAACAATCAATTGATTCATAACAGACATTGCAATATTAGTTATTTTAATTCTTTCCCGGAACGGTTCCATTTGTAAATTATAACCTTACTGACATCAGTGACCTACATTGCGTCCTAAGGACGCAATGTAGGTCACTGATGCCTGCAAGTCAAGACATCATTTCATTTTTTTCTTGACTTGCAGTACTACAGTAAA
>JAESUD010000262.1 GCA_016763335.1 Emcibacteraceae bacterium
AAAATTGAAATTGAAGCAGCAACATTTCGCCGTATCATTGCCCATATGCAAAAACGAACCGACGCACAAAATATTGACCTGATGGGACTGGCCGGGTTTTGCCGTAATTGTTTTTCAAAATGGTATGCCGCCGAAGCAAAAGAACGTGGTATAGAAATTGAAAAAATGGACGCAAGAGAGATCGTTTACGGCATGCCTTATTCCGAATGGGTTGAAAAATACCAGACCGAAGCCACAGATGAACAAATGAAATTAATGGACGAAAGTCTCAAGAAAAACTAACAACCATAACTTAATGAAAGAAAATGAAAAATGGTAGAAACAGGCGGCATCGCAGCTGATGCCTTACGCTCATATATTGAACGCATTGAAAGACTAGAAGAAGAAAAAAAGGCCCTCGCCGATGACATTAAAGATATATACGGCGAAGCAAAATCAACCGGATTTGACGTAAAAGTCATCCGTCAAATCGTTCGTCTACGTAAAATGGATGAAAATGATCGCAACGAACAGGAAGCGTTGCTCGATTTATATACGCACGCACTCGGCATGATCCGCGGGTAGCGTCATTTTAGAATAATGTTTTTGATGGAAGGGCCTGTTAATCGCGCGATTTTATAGCATCGACGATTTGTTGGGTTCTTTCATCATCATTCGCACTTTTCACAGCAAGAAGCCCCCATATAATGGTGGCAATCCAAATCGGAAAAGTAAGAAACCCTAAAATACCAAAAGAAAAAACAAACATAACAACGCTTATCACCCAGAAAAAACCATTCAAAATCATTTGAAAGATTTTCCCCTTAAATAATAAAGCAAGTGGTGGACAAATTATTGCGACAAGATAAATCATTATGCGACCCTTTTATTGATTATGTATAATCTGAATTTAAGGCCGTGCACGGGAAATTCAAGTAATAAATTAGCCGTTGATCGCAGAATAATGTCATTTCATCGCAATTTTGAACGACTTACCCTTCGTCTAGCAATCCCATATCAGTTACCTTGCGATAAAGTGTCGAGCGGCCGATTTTAAGACGCTTGGCGATTTCTGTCATTCTACCCTCATAACGGATATAGGCATATCTAATCATCATTTTTTCAATATGATCTATGGCATAAACATCGGCATTATCATCATATATGGCCGTATTATGAAATTCTTTCGGTATTTCTAATGTCTTTTTAAGATCATCAATCCTGCGATTATGTTGATCATTCATCGTCGCAATACGTTCAATATCCGTAACAATTTGCGGAAAATCCCGTTCAGTGATCATTTCACCTTCTGATAAAATAACCGCACGCAACACAACATTTTCCAACTGGCGAACATTGCCCGGCCAGTGATAACTGTTAAGCAGCATAATCGCATTCGTCGTCATTGATTTTATTGGCCTATTTTCCTTTCGGCACATTTTTTGAATAAAATGAACTGCCAACGTCTGAATATCACCGTTTCTTTTGCTGAGTAACGGTAACGAAACTGGAAATACATTTAATCGATAATATAAATCTTCCCTGAAATGACCGTTCGCCACCAGTGCTTCTAGGTTTTTATTAGTTGCAGAAATTAATCGCACATCCACAGAAGTCGTTTTTTCGCCGCCAACCGGGTCAACTTCGCCTTCTTGTAAAACACGAAGCAACTTTACTTGTAAATCAAGTGGCAATTCGCCAATTTCATCCAAAAATATTGTCCCGCCGTCCGCATCGACAAATTTACCGGTATGATCATTCTTAGCATCGGTAAAAGCTCCCTTTGCATGACCAAAAAGAATACTTTCCACAAGGTTTGCCGGCAATGCCCCGCAATTGACAACAATCAATGGTTGCTCGGCGCGGGTGCTGGTTTTATGTATGGCACGGGCAAACACTTCTTTACCAACACCACTTTCGCCGTCAAGCAACACAGGCACATCAGTACGCGCACCTTTACTGGCGAGCATAATTGCTCTTTGCATAACTTCACTGCTGCCGATAATTTTATCAAACGCCGTCGATGCTTCATCAATGGAATTGTTCGTCTTACTCTCTTTAACCATAATTTTCTTTTCGTTCATTTGCCCAAGAACACTTCAAGACTGTATCATAACAGGACAATAGTTAAGGAAGGTACAATTTTACTTATTTTATGTACCATAATGAAACACGCATTAGATGAATTTCACATTTTTTACCACCAGCCATTAAATAATTTTTCCCTATCCTTTTAATCATTTTCTGTTAAAGTTTTATTTACCATGAATGATACAAGTCAATCATTTCAAACGAATTGATCATATCAAGAGGTTACCTATGAAAATAACGATACCTAAAGAACGTCGCGAGCATGAAAAACGTGTTGCGGCGACACCTGATACTGTCAAAAAATTAATTTCGCTGGGTTTTACCGTCATTGTTGAAAAAGACGCTGGGGCGAATAGTCAGATTTCAGATAAACAATATGAAGAAGCAGGCGCAACCATCGCCACCAATGCAAAAGCAGCTTATTCAGAGGCTGATATAATATTCAAAGTTCAGCGTCCACTTATGGGATCCGAAGGCGAAATTGATGAACTTTCGATGATGAAAGACGGCAGCATATTAATTGCCATCCTTGACCCCATGAGAAACCCGGAACATGTAAAAGCTTATGCACAGAAAAATATATCGGCATTCGCCATGGAATTTATGCCGCGCATTACCCGCGCGCAAAGTATGGATGTCCTTTCAAGCCAGTCTAATCTGGCCGGTTATATTGCGGTTATTGAGGCAGCATCTGAATTTGGCCGCGCCTTTCCAATGATGATGACCGCAGCTGGTACCATTGCCCCGGCCAAAGTTCTCGTTATGGGGGTCGGTGTTGCCGGGCTTCAGGCTATCGCCACCGCTAAACGGCTTGGTGCCGTTGTATCCGCGACCGATGTGCGCTCTGCCGCTGCTGAACAAGTAGAAAGCCTCGGCGGAAAGTTCATTATGGTTGAAACCGACGAAGAAGGCGAAACAGCCGCCGGTTATGCCAAAGAAATGAGTGACGATTATAAAAAGCGTCAAGCCGAGCTAATCGCAACAACACTGAAAAAACAGGATATTGCCATTACCACAGCACTTATCCCCGGGCGCCCGGCCCCAGTATTAATCACCGATGAAATGGTCGCAAGTATGAAACCGGGATCGGTAATCATTGACCTTGCCGTTGAAGCAGGTGGTAACTGCTCCCTTTCCAAACCTGGCGAAATTGTCATAACTGATAATGGCGTGATCATTGTTGGACATTTAAATGTACCAAGTCGTCTGGCGACAGACGCCAGTGCGCTTTATTCTAAAAATTTATTAAATTTTATTACACCGTTAGTGAAAGAAGAAAGCGGCAATCTTGATATTGACTGGGAAGATGAAGTCATCACCGGAACGTTGCTTACCAAGGACAATAAAGTTGTCCATGAACGCTTAACGGGAGGAAATTAAAATGGATCAGATTACACAAATGGCTGATGCCGCCGTGCATAGTGCCGCAATGTCACCTTTCGTTTCACAACTTTCACTTTTCGTACTGGCAATTTTCGTTGGGTACTTTGTTGTGTGGAGCGTCACCCCTGCCCTGCATACACCGCTAATGGCGGTAACCAATGCCATATCATCGGTGATTATCGTTGGTGCGCTTATTGCAGCGGGCCCGCAAGACATGAATATCGCCAAGATACTCGGCGTGATTGCCATTGCCTTAGCGGCGGTAAATATTTTTGGCGGCTTTGCCGTCACCAACCGCATGCTTTCAATGTATAAGAAAAAACCAAAAACAAGCAAGAAAGGGGATAAATAATGTCTGATCAAAATATTGTTGATATTACTGCTATCGCCTATCTGATTTCCGGTGTTTTATTCATCCTTGCCCTGCGCGGACTATCATCACCGGAAAGTTCCCGCAAGGGTAACTTTTACGGCATGCTCGGCATGGCAATAGCCATGGTGACAACATTGCTCAACCCGGAAATTGTCTCCTATACGTGGATTTTAATTGGTCTCGCGGTTGGCGGTGGTATCGGTATTCTTATCGCGTCGCGCATTGCCATGACAGCAATGCCGCAACTTGTGGCGGCGTTTCATTCATTGGTAGGTCTTGCCGCCGTGCTTGTTGCTGCAGCGGCCTTTCTTGAGCCGGTCAGCTTTAATATTGTTGATGCAATGGGGAATATTTATGCCGCCAGCCGTGTTGAAATGGCCCTTGGTGCAGCAATCGGTGCGATTACCTTCTCGGGGTCTGTTATTGCGTTTGCAAAACTAAACGGCAATATGTCCGGCACGCCAATTATGCTCCCCATGCGCCATGTAATTAATGCCTCTATCGGTGCGGCAATATTTATTCTCATTGTCTTATTTGCCATGAGCGAAGGCGCGGCATCCGGTGGTGGTGATCTTATGTGGTATATTATTGGTCTTAGTTTTCTGATCGGTTTTCTAATCATTATCCCGATCGGTGGCGCCGATATGCCGGTGGTCGTTAGCATGCTTAACAGTTATTCCGGCTGGGCGGCGGCGGGGATTGGTTTTACCCTGCATAATAACGCCCTGATCATTACTGGTGCGCTGGTTGGCTCGTCTGGTGCCATTCTTAGCTATATTATGTGCTCAGCCATGAACCGTTCATTCATCAGCGTTATTCTTGGCGGTTTTGGCGGCGATTCTGTGGCAGCGGAAGGCGGCGAAATTGAAACACGTTCGGTAAAACAAGGCGGAGCCGCAGACGCGGCATTCATCATGAAAAATGCCAGCTCGGTAATCATTGTTCCCGGTTACGGCATGGCCGTAGCGCAAGCACAACATGCCCTGCGTGAAATGTGTGACATACTAAAAGAAGAAGGCGTGTCGATTAAATATGCCATTCATCCGGTTGCCGGACGAATGCCCGGTCACATGAATGTATTACTCGCTGAGGCAAATGTTTCATATGATGAAGTGTTCGAGCTTGAAGATATAAACAGCGAGTTTGCCGCCACTGATGTTGCTTTCGTCATTGGTGCCAATGATGTCACCAACCCGGCAGCCAAAACCGACAAAACCAGCGCCATATACGGCATGCCCATTCTTGATGTCGAATTTGCCGGTACGGTGCTTTTTGTCAAACGCGGAATGGCGTCCGGTTATGCCGGCGTTCAAAACGAACTGTTTTTTAGGGATAATACGATGATGCTTTTTTCCGACGCCAAGAAAATGGTCGAAAACATAATCAAGGCTCTATAACTCTTCAGGCATATTAAATTTAACGCGGCCGCTTGTTTTATCTATAATCTCAGATATAGCGAGCGGCGCTTCTCTTTGGACCATTTTTATCGTCCAACTAACCTTCTCACTATACTGCTTATCAAGCGTCAATATATTGTAAGAAGCCAGTATCTGTTCGATTAGTCCCTGATGGCTATATTCAGATATTCCGTCAATAATAATTTCCGGAATTTTTTCAGCCTTTACCAGCTCATCTAGGGCATGATTAACACTGCCGCCATAGGCACGAACCAACCCCCCTGTACCAAGCTTGATACCACCAAAATAACGCGTGACAACGGCTGTAATTTCGCCGACCCCCGAACCAACCAACACATTAAGCATCGGTTTTCCTGCTGTACCATTTGGTTCCCTGTCATCAGAAAACCCCAGCACTTGACTATCGGTTGGTGGCCCCGCCACATAGGCCCAGCAATTATGAACCGCATCCGAATATTTATCTTTTATATCCGCAATAAACGCGCGGGCGCTCTTAACATCAGGCGTATGTTCAATATGAACAATGAAGCGGCTTTTTTTAATCACTTCCTGATAAAAAACAGAATTTTTGGGAATATCGTAGGATGTTTTAATCATGCAGGTTAATTAACACAATTATACCGTAGTTTAAACCTGGTTGGCATTTTTATAATCAAGTTGGCATTGTTTACCATCGTTATTTTGCACTAATCTTTTCGTTGGAAGAATTACGGTAACCGTTGTCCTTTCCCCCAGTTCACTATCAATTTTTATTTCACCGTCATGCATTTCAACAAAAGCTTTAACAAGCGACAGCCCTAGGCCGGTTCCCACCTCGGTTTTTGCATAACTTGTTTCCACCTGATGAAATGGTTCAAGAATATCATTAATTTTATTTTTAGCGATGCCAATACCATTGTCCGTCACATTAAGTAAGAACTCATTTTGCGAAGAGAGCATTACCGAAATCCAAATATCCCCGCCATTAAGCGAAAACTTCACTGCATTCGATAATAAATTCGTCAAAATTTGGTGCATCATTCTCTCATCTGCCATAATGAAAGGAATATTATCCGGAATATTCAGATGAACGGTAACATCCTTATCTTTTGCTTGATTGCGGAGCACGCGCATGGAAGTTTCACATATTTCAAAAATATCGACTTCTTCCTCATAAAAATTCATTTTCCCTGCTTCAACTTTTGAAAGATCAAGAATATCATTAATAATACTGAGCAAATGACGACCACTATCTCTTATATCGATAGCATATTCCTTTGTCTTCTCTCTGCTGATGATGCCTATACTATCATCCGATAACAATTCGGAAAAACCGATAATCGCATTTAATGGCGTTCTAAGTTCATGGCTCATATTCGCTAGGAAATCTGATTTTGCCACATTGGCCACTTTGGCTTCATTAATAGCACTTTCCAGATCTTCCTTAATTCTAGTGCGATCCTCGTTATAATCTATTACTTTCTGCATGGCTTTTTCGAGCATGCGAAACTCATCGCCGGAACCAATAGGCATTTTGTTAATCGGCCCGCCTTTAACAATACTTTTCATTGCATTGGAAAAATATTCAAGACGGCTAAATAAATTTACTCTTAAAATATAAGTCCCGATAATCCACACAATTAAAATACAAATTATCGCAGCAACAAATGTCATATATTTTAAATCATAGGACTTGGCTAATAGTCCTTCGCTTTCTGCAAATACAAGAACAGACAAATATTTACCGTTAGGGTCATATGGAACTATAACTTCAATTGGTTCAATTTTATGAACCCTTTGAAGTTTTAAATTGTCTGATATTTCAGTATTAAGATATTTTTCGTTGAAATATAAATCGTCATTATTTCCCCTGATTTCAATATCTGCCTGAAGTAGTTGTGCAATACCGGACAAGCTATCCCATATAGAAGTGACAACAATTAATTTGCTTTTAAACCCCGTGCTGGCCAGTGGATAAATTAGAATATATTTCGGTTCACCATTCTGGTCAACGCGGTAATACCCCATTGGTTCGTTGGTTACGTCCTCTGCTATCTCACCATGATCCATAAAAATATCATTTATTGTATCATCAGAAAAATTTAAAAATCCCTGCTCCCCAATTCTCGCATAATCTTGATTATAGACCATAAAACCTATGATATTTACGGTACTTTTTCTTATGAATATTTCCGCCGGCAACCTTTGCAAATACTCATCAATTACCAGCTTATCATCAGTGGAAATTGCCGAAATAAACTCAGCATCATCATTAATAAGTTCCGAAACATAAACAGCCCCTTCCCGCTGTTTGTTAACAACAGAATTGACGACTATAGTGCGAATAATTTCTTGCTTATTTTTGCGGTCATTTTCAATAATAAAATCGGAATAGTTATTAATGCTATAAACATGAACAACCAATGGAACAATGGCCATGAATAACATTATGCAAAACAGCAATGTTTTCAGACTTATATTACCTGTATTTATACTAAACTTAAATATACTCGATACTCCCGCATAGTTAAAAACCTTAGTTTTCTGCGCAAAATTATCCATTTTCAATTGAGAAACATGTTAACTTTAAAAGTATAAAATTTTATTAACCATTTAAATGATAAATTTAAAAAGATAAAATTAGTTATTTAATATACGGATATATAGGGGGTTTTAACTGGTGACACTAATGGTTATACCGGCCTCAGAACCTTCTTGTCCTAAATCATTGCCAATTTCATAGGCTTTATTCGCCGATACAGGCGGCGTATCACCAAAATCATTTATGTCAAATGGTGGCTTGTCTTCATTTTGTTCAGCCGCCCTTTTTTCTGTCAACTCTGCTCGGGCCTGATTTCGCGCGGCAACTGCGGCTGCCGCTACTTTTCTATCTTGCGCGGATGGTTTTGCTGGTGCAAGGGCCGCCGCGATAACCACATCAAGCTTCGCGAGTGTTGCTTCCGGATCATCTTTAATCGGGGCCACATCAATAGAAACCTCGCCACCTATGGCATATCTTTTGCCGTCCGGCCCGACGGTATAGGAAAATGATGCACTTCCCGCATATTGCCCACCAGCATTTTGATGGGCGCTTTCATGGGCTTTAACCTCTTGATCAACTTTTTGTAGTCGAGCGACTTCCGCCTTCTGATCATCATTAAGCTCGTTCGATTGATCATTACCCGACGCTGCAGGCGCAGTTTGAGATACCGCAGGCTCTTTTACTGCCTGTGAAACAGAGGGATTGCCCCCGGCTTTAGACGGTGAAAGAGGTGGTAACTGTGTCGGTATACTGGTTATCATGGAAAATATCTTACACTAAGTCTGCTAACCATTCATTAATTAAATGATAAAATTTTCCCAATTTAATCACCAATCACGTTGATGGTTTTTATTATTTGAATTACCACTACGATCATCACTTCCTTTTCTGCTTCGGAACTGTTTTTTGGGCGGGTTTTTAAAACGCTCTAAAATCCCTCGTCTTTCTTCAAGCTCAAGATCGCCGATAATTTTAATCATCACTTCTTGTGACGGAATGACCATTTTATAATATATCTTACGATATTCTTGCATGGCATTTCGTAATTTTTCTTCATCAAATTTTTCTTGAGCAATAATCGTCATTATGGTTGAACGTTGCGCAATAATATTATGATAAATCGGAATAAGTTCATCGCGCTTACTACGCATGGTCAAATAAAACTCACGTTTTCCACTACGCGGAAATGGTTCAACCAGTTTTGAAATTGATTTATCAAACGCCAGCCGTGTCATCCTGATTTCTTTGGCTTTATGTTGGGCATAAAAATAGCCTATCACAAAGAAATTTATTCCCAGTGACAACAACATAACAATGCTCATCCAATTGATTTTCAAAGAGAAGTTCTTCATTGCACTGCATCCTCAACAAAAATAAACTCTTCAACATCCAGCAAAGTATCCGCATTCTCATCAATAATAATACCGGCGTCTGCGGTGATGATAATATCCTGATCAATTACGGCAAATTCATCCTCGGCAAGGGCCGAACTTCCCGCGCCCCCCATGTAAATACCCATGACACATGCCGCTGTTAAACCGGAAAGGCGTGGTACTAGAAACAAAAACCAGTCGCTGATTTTCCAGGAAAACCCTGATAACTGCTCAACCTCACGCGGGATATTCATGATATTATCAATCAGCACCCTACTTGGTTCAGGACTATGGGATTTTCCATATTCCTTTAGATATTCATTTAATTTTACTTCGTTCATTATCCTATCTCCTTTAAGAGACTTGCCTTGTCTTCGCTTAATATTACCGCCAGTTTTCGCCGACCGCGAACCAAATAGGATTCAAGTGCATTAACACTCACATCCATAACTTCCGCCGCTTCACGGTTTGAAAGCTCTTGAAAATAACAAAGCATTATCGCCGTACTTTGACGCTTTGGTAAATCTTCAAGTGCTTTTTTCACCTGTCTTGACCGCTGGTCTACGGCGATCACATTATCTGCACTTATTTCATCCGATGATATGGTCTCAAGAATTTCCACTCTTTCCTGTGGTTTTCTTTTACGGCCAACATCGTAACATAAGTTTGTCACCACTCTATAAAACCAGGTCGTAAATTTTGTTTTACGGGCCGGATCCCAACGGCTTGCATGTTTCCATACTCTGATAAACGCTTCCTGCATAACTTCTTCGGCTTCCGCGGCATTGCCAAGAAGTTTGTTCGCATATCCCAAATTAAGGGACAGATGACGGTCAACCAACATGCCATAAGCCGTTTGATCGCCTTCACCAATACGCAGCATCAAATCTTCGTCGGTTATCGCATCAGTGCCCATATACGCACCTTCATTTATTTACCATTCATGCTATTATACGCTGAGAAAATAAAAAACTAGCGTAAAAAATAAATAGATTTTATCCAAAGATTAATTATGATCAAAATCAGAAATACAAATAACAAGGAATACCCTATGTCATCTCGCATTTTTCAAGTTATCTTATTGATAATAATATCTATTTCTTCTACCGCAGTTACACAAGCACAAACAAAAACTGAAAATGTAATTTTAATTACCCTAGACGGCGTGCGCTGGCGGGAAATATTTCAAGGCGTTGATAAAAGATATTTTGATCATCCTGAATATATTTTACACAAAAGATTTCATGAGGATTTCAAAAAAGAATTCTGGCACGATGATGTAAATGAAAGACGAAAAATACTTTTCCCGTTTTTGTGGAATACCATTGCAACAGAAGGCCAACTATACGGCAATCGCGAAAAAGGCAGTAATGCCAACATAACCAACAAAATTCATTATTCTTATCCGGGGTACAGCGAAATTCTCACCGGCGTCGCTGATCCTGTTTTTGTTGATAATTCAAAAATCCTCAATAAAAACTGGTCATTCCTTGAATGGTTGGAAAAAACACAAGGATACAAAGGTAAAACCGCGGCCTTCGCTGGCTGGGATGTGTTTCCCTATATTTTCAACCGCGACCGCAACGATATTTTTACAAATTTCGGCTTGAACCAATGGAAATAATGCTCGACAATCCGCGCATCAAAGAATTGAACCAACTTCAACTTGATATCCCCGTTCCGTGGGATCAAGTAAGGTTTGACGCCTATACCTTTAATTTTGCGTTTGAGTATTTAAAAGAAAAACGCCCCAATGTACTGTATATCTCCCTTGCAGAAACAGATGATTATGCCCATGATGGTCAATATGACCGCTATATCACCAGCGCACAAAAAAGCGATGAATTTATCAGCCGCCTGTGGAACTGGGTACAAAATGACCCTGAGTATAAAGATAAAACCACATTGCTCATCACCACCGACCACGGACGCGGGTATGTTGAACTCGCCGATTGGAAAGAGCACGGCGAAATGGACATTGCCTCAGACGAAGGCGACAAAGCCATTTGGATGGCTGTTATCGGCCCTGATACACCGGCTACAGGCGAAATGAAAAACACAACAGACGTTAAACAAAATCAAATCGCCAGAACATTAATGAAAATGATGGGCTTTGATTATGAAGCAAACCACGAAACATTAAAGGCTGGTAACGTGATTGAAGCCATGATGAAATAATACGATTTAATCAACAGTCCAGGTTCTGCCTTGCCTGATCAGCGCATTAAAGTCTGCTTTTTTCGCTGATTTGGCGGCGGCAACCTGATTATGGACGGCTACCTCATAACTTTCGGCTGGATCGCAATAAATCACACCACAAGCTACAGGAAATTCTGGCGCCGTTAGCTCGACAAGCATCTGTGCCATAAGTTTGTTGGTTTCGTCGTGAACAAGAATATCTGCTTCCGTCACTCCATCTTCACCGATTGTGACAACTTCAAGAGTAAATTTTTCCATGTTGAAACGCAGCCCCATATTTTTTTCTTTACCGAAAATCAAGGCCTCGCCATGTTCAACATGAATTTGCGTATTGGCCGCCTCTTTCTTGTATGTGAATTGTTCAAAGGTCTTATCGTTGAATACTATACAGTTCTGGAAAATTTCAATAAATGACGCGCCTTTATGATCACGGGCTCGAATGAGGGTGGCTTGCAATGCTTTAATAGCTGTATCAATGCCGCGTGCCACAAAACGTGCCCCGGCGCCGATTGCAAATGAACATGGCGTCAGCGGTAAATCAACCGACCCAAGCGGCGTTGAAGGTGACTTTGTTCCCTGTTTCGAGGTTGGCGAATACTGGCCTTTAGTCAGGCCGTATATTTCATTGTTAAACAGCATAATTTGCATATTCACATTACGACGAAGCACATGAAGCATGTGGTTTCCGCCAATACTAAGCCCGTCGCCGTCGCCTGTAACAAGCCAGACATCAAGATCAGGATTAGCAAGCTTTACGCCCGTCGCCACCGCAGGTGCGCGGCCATGGATCGTGTGAAAACCATATGTTTCCATATAATACGGAAAGCGCGACGAACAACCGATACCTGATACGAAAACGGTATTTTCCGGCGTTGCACCAATATCAGCCAGTGTCATTTGCACGGCTTTAAGGATTGCATAATCGCCGCAACCCGGGCACCAGCGCACTTCTTGATCTGTTTCAAAATCTTTGAAGGTTAATTTTTTAATGTCGGTTTGCTCATTCATTTGCTCACTCCCGCTTGTTCACGGATACAGTCTAATATTTCGATAATTTTAAAGGGTTGCCCTGATACTTTCGATAACAGCTTCGCATCAAGAAGATATTCTGCCCGCAGCAGGTTGTTCATCTGTCCTTTATTCATTTCTGCGACGATCACCTTATCAAAGCTCTTTAAAACTTCTCCAAGGTTTCGCGGAAGCGGCCAGATATTGCCAATATGCACATGGGATACATCAATATCTTCGGCGCGTGCGCGTTTCACCGCCTGATGAATTGCCCCACGAGTTGATCCCCAGCCAACAACAGCCAGTTTACCGCCTTCTTTACCAGTTGATACGGTTTGCAATGCAATATCATTAGCAATTCCAGCGATTTTATCGGCGCGAACATCAGTCATTCTCTGATGATTTGCCGCATCATAGGAAATATGGCCGCTATCATAATCTTTTTCAATACCGCCAATACGGTGAAGCAGTCCCGGCGTGCCCGGCTTTACCCATACCCGCGCCAATGTTTCAGGATCGCGTTTAAACGGGTGGAAGCCCTCCGGGTCTGTATAATGCTTAACCGGGAATTTTTCCAGTTTATCAATATCAGGAATTTTCCAAGGTTCGGATGCGTTACCGATATAACCATCAGATAAAATCATAACAGGTGTCATATATTTTGTTGCCAGACGCACGGCTTCAATACCAACTTCAAAGCAATCCTGCGGATTAGACGTGGCAAGAACAACAATCGGCGCATCGCCGTTTCGTCCCCAAACCGCTTGATATAAATCCGACTGTTCGGTTTTGGTCGGTAGACCCGTTGACGGTCCCGCCCGCTGCACATCAACAATAACCAGCGGTAATTCAGTGCTGATCGCAAGGCCGATGGCCTCTGTTTTAAGAGCAATACCCGGACCGGAGCTTGATGTTATACCAAGCTGGCCCGCGAATGAGGCACCAATGGCGCCGCATACGGCAGCAATTTCATCTTCTGCCTGAAATGTCACAACGCCATATTCTTTAAGCCCGCTAAGTGTATGAAGTAATGCCGATGCCGGCGTAATTGGATAAGTACCAAGCATAAGCGGAATATCACCAAGCTGTGACCCGGCGACAAGTCCCCATGCCAATGCCTGATTACCGTTAACAGTACGGTATTCACCTTTTTCTTCAGTTACGGCGCGTCCCACATGATAACGACGTAGGTTTGATGATACTTCGGCAGTTTCACCGTAAGCGTGCCCGGCATTCACAGCCGCAATATTAGCATTCGCCACATCAGGAATTTTCTTAAATTTTTGCTCTAACCAATCAGTAATTGGTTTTCTCGGCCGCCCAAACATCCATAACACAAGACCAAGCGTCCACATATTTTTCGAACGGATAGCGTCTTTCTTACCAAGGCCAAATTCCTTAACCGCTTCCAATGTCATTTTGGATATATCAAGCTTTTGAACTTGATAATCGCTCAAGCTATCATTTTCGAGCGGGTTTTCATCATAACCCGCTTTGGTTAGATTACGTTTGTTAAAAGAACCCTCATCAACAATGATAAGACCGCCTTTGCGCAGGCCGTCAAGACTAACTATTAATGCCGCCGGGTTCATCGCAACCAACACATCCGGTTCATCACCAGCGGTTGACACTTCAACCGAGCCAAAATTAATCTGAAATGCCGACACCCCAAATGTCGTGCCAACCGGGGCACGAATTTCAGCAGGAAAGTCAGGAAACGTTGATAAGTCACTACCTTCAAGTGCTGTAACA